>NZ_JBWKYC010000002.1:151103-231644 GCF_059423525.1 Arthrobacter sp. GW460-12-1-14-TSB2 | reverse complement strand
AAATGCGGACGTAGCTCAGCTGGTAGAGCACCACCTTGCCAAGGTGGATGTCGCGAGTTCGAATCTCGTCGTCCGCTCTCTTTTTTCAATACCACTCCGGATCCTTCCGGTGCGGGCGATTGGCGCAGCGGTAGCGCGCTTCCCTGACACGGAAGAGGTCACTGGTTCGATCCCAGTATCGCCCACCACAAAGCAGCTCCCCGGAGCTGCTTTTTTATTGCCCGGCGTTCCGGCGGGAACGCCCCGAATAGGGCATCAGGACCCTAGACAAGTCGCGGCGCGTGCCCTTGGCACTCCGGGGGTCCCGGGCTAGGATCGAAAGCGGAGGAGCGATCTGGCTCCGCGACAGAAGGGAGGTGCCCGTGGGAATTCTTGACGATCTGAAGGGCAAGGCTCAGCGACTCGTTGGTGGCAATGAACAAGCCATCAAGGACGGCATCGAAAAGGCCGGCGATTTCGTCGACTCGAAGACCGGCGGAAAGTACGCCGACAAGATCGATTCCGTCCAGAAGGGCGCAGCCGGCCTCGTGGACAAGGTCGACGACAAGCCGCATGCGGCACCCGTCGACGAGCCTCCCGTCGCCGGAGAGCCCCCTGTAACCGGTGAACCCCGGCAGCAGGGCCTCTAACCCAGGAACGTCAGCGAGGTGCCGGTCCCGCCGTGAGGCGGCGCCGGCACCTTTGGCGTTTAAGCGCGGCGTTTAAGCGCAGCGTTTACGGGCTACGACGGTTCGTGGTTCTGCCCTTCCCGGGCAAGGGCCGTCAACCGCGACACCGCCCGGAAGTACTTCTTCGTGTAGCCGCCGGTCATCATTTCCTCGGTAAAAAGCTGATCGAAGGGAACGCCGCTGGCGAGGATCGGAACATCCTTGTCATACAGCCGGTCCGCCAGCACCACGAACCGGAGGGCCACTGCCTGCTCGGTGATGGTTTCCACATCACGCCACACAACACCCTCGATGCCGGCCAGGAGCTGCCGGTACCGGCTGGGGTGGACGCCTGCCAGGTGGTTGATGAGGGTCTTGAAGTCATCCCGGGCCACCGTTTTACCGTGGAATTCCGCCTGCATGTGGTGCGTCAGGTCTGCATTCTTCAGCGGAGCAGGCGCTGCCGGGAGGCCGCGGTGGCGGAAGTCCTCGCCGTCGATCCTGACGACGTCGAACTGGTCCGCCAGCACCTGGATCTCACGCTGGAAGTCGACAGCGGCGAACCGTCCGTCGCCCAGCGAACCGGGGAGGGTGTTCGACGTTGCGGCAAGCTTGACGCCGGCGTCGGCCAGTTCGCGCATCAGCCGGGACATCAGGACGGTGTCCCCCGGGTCGTCGAGTTCGAACTCGTCGATGCACACGAGCTTGTAGCTGCTGAGCGCCTCAACGGTCTTGCGGAAGGACAGCGCGCCCACCAGGTTGGTGTATTCGACGAAGGTGCCGAAGGCCTTGGGTCCGGGGGCCGCGTGCCACAGCGAGGCCAGCAGGTGGGTCTTGCCCACGCCGAAACCGCCGTCCAGGTAAATGCCGGCGCGGGAATTGTCCTTGTCCTTCTTGCCAAACAGTTTCTGGAAAAGTCCGGAGCTTCCGTTGGCGCCAACGCCGGTGGCGAAGGACTCCAGCGCCGTTACCGCCCCGGCCTGGCTCGGCTGCGACGGATCGGGCCGGTAGCTTGTGAAGGAGACCTCTCCGAACCGCGGGGAGGGATAAAAACCCTTGAGGAGTTCATCCACGGAAACCGACGGTGTCCGCGCGGAGAGCTGTTCGATCTGTACCAAGGTGGTCCGTTCTGCTGGTCTCGTGTCCCCAGAAAGGATACCGGCAATGGGGCACCTGCCCCATTGCGCTGTGCGCACACGTGACCAAGGCCATATTTCCCTCTGTGAACGCAGGGACGCATTAGTGCCGGCCCGTGGCTAGTGTTGGAACTGGCCCGGCCGCAGCGACGCCTCCCGGTGGCATGGGTCCCCTGACCGTTTCAGTGAAAGGCCATCCCTGTGTCCTACCCCGTTGAACAGAACGAAAAGTTCGCCGAGTACGCGAACCCGGAACGCCTTGTGTCCACCGAATGGCTCGCAGAGGCCATTGAAAACGGCGCCGTCGCCGACGGCAAACTCGTGGTGGTGGAGTCCGATGAGGATGTCCTGCTCTACGAAACCGGCCACATCCCGGGCGCCGTCAAGATCGACTGGCACACCGACCTGAACGACGAGGTCACCCGCGACTACGTGGACGGCAAGGCGTTTGCGGCCCTGGCGGCTGCCAAGGGCATCTCCCGCGACTCCACCGTGGTCATCTACGGCGACAAGTCCAACTGGTGGGCCGCGTACGCCCTGTGGGTCTTCACCCTCTTCGGCCACGAAGACGTCCGCCTGCTGGACGGCGGCCGCGACAAGTGGATCGCCGAGGGCCACAAGATGACCACCGACGTCACCGTCACCTCCCCGGCCGAATACCCGGAGGTGGAGCGCAACGATGCCCCCATCCGCGCCTTCAAGGAAGACGTGCTGGCCCACTTCGGCAAGCCGCTGATCGACGTCCGCTCCCCCGAGGAATACAGCGGCCAGCGCACGCACATGCCCGCCTACCCTGAGGAAGGCGCCCTGCGGGGCGGCCACATCCCGACGGCTGCCTCGATCCCCTGGGCACGCGCGGCAGCCGGCGACGGCACGTACCGCAACCGGGCCGAACTCGAGGCCCTTTACCTGGGCGAGGCCGGCCTCAAGGAAGGCGACGACGTCGTGGCATACTGCCGCATCGGCGAGCGTTCCAGCCACACCTGGTTCGCACTGAAGTACCTGCTGGGCTTCGAGACGGTGCGTAACTACGACGGTTCCTGGACCGAGT
Source organism: Arthrobacter sp. GW460-12-1-14-TSB2 (assembly GCF_059423525.1). Taxonomy (NCBI): domain Bacteria; kingdom Bacillati; phylum Actinomycetota; class Actinomycetes; order Micrococcales; family Micrococcaceae; genus Arthrobacter; species Arthrobacter sp. GW460-12-1-14-TSB2. The sequence goes on along the minus strand of NZ_JBWKYC010000002.1, from coordinate 228,810 downwards.
GGGGTAACGCCGTCCGCGTGCCCATCACCAAGGGAACCGAGCGCGGCACGGTACCGGCGTAAACTGGACCTGATGAATACCCAAGCCCTTCCCGCCGCGCTGGCGGAAATAGTTGACGACTTCCAGGCCCTGACCGAACCCGAGCGGCTGCAACTGCTGCTGGAGTTCTCCCAGGGGCTCCCCGAGCTTCCGGACCGGTTGAAGGACCACCCGGAACTCCTTGAGCAGGTTGTCGAGTGCCAGTCGCCGCTGTTCCTGACCGTTGAGACGGAAAAGCACGACGCCGGTTCGCCGGACAGCGTGCGCTTGTACTTCAAGGCGCCGCCGGAAGCACCCACCACCCGAGGATTCGCTGGTGTCCTGCATGAAGGGCTCGACGGTCTCACGGCACCGGAGATCCTTTCGGTGCCGGATGACATGCCCGAGCTGCTGGGGCTCACCCGCGCCATCACTCCCCTGCGGATGCGGGGAATGACGGCCATGCTGGGACGGATCAAGCGCAAGGTGGCTGCCTCCGCCGCGCTGAAGGCCTAGGCCGGAAGGTCCGGGCACCACATGGCGCGCAAACAGGCTTCACAAGGAACGCCGGCTACAGCAGCACTCGCTGCGGCCGGCGTTCCTTTCGTGCTGCATCCGTACAGCCACGACCCCTCGGCTGCCAGCTACGGGATGGAAGCCGCCGAAGTGCTGGGCGTGGATCCCGCAAAGGTCTTCAAGACCCTGATGGTGGATGTGGACGGCAGGCTCGCCGTGGGGATCGTCCCGGTGCACGGAAACCTGGACCTGAAGGCAATCGCGGCTGCGCTGGGCGCCAAGAAGGCAGCCATGGCGGATCCAGCCACGGCACAGCGCAGGACCGGCTATGTACTGGGCGGAATATCACCGCTGGGGCAGCGCCAGCCCTCCCCCACCGTCCTGGATGAGAGCGCCCTGGGCCAGGAGAGCATCCTGGTCTCCGGCGGCCGGCGCGGGCTGGACATCGAGCTTGACCCGGGCCATCTTGTCCGGCTCACCGGCGCCATCACCGCGCGCATCGGCACAGGCCCGAAATCCACTCCGGACCGCTAGCGTCCGGTCCGGAAGCTAGTCCGGAGCGTTAGCATCCGGCACGGCCGGTAAGGGCCTCCGGGGGCGGGAGCCCGGGTTGGTCCGGGGTGCCAGCTGCCGCCGCAGCCAGGCGGTGACCAGGCCTTCCCAGCGCTCCGGATCGACGTTCCACTCCTTGGTATGGCGGGCGTTCTGGAACGACTCGAAGGTGACCATCTCCGGGTTTTTTTCGGCAATGCTGGCCGACGGGCCGTAAGGCACATATTCGTCGTCGACGCTGTGCAGGATCAGTGTGGGGGTCCTGAGTTCCACGGCGCGGGAGACCCAGTCCATCGGCTTCAGGTCTACGGGCGCCGCCAGTCCCGTCAGGCGCCGGCCCAGGCGGTGTCCCATCATCAGCTGCCCGTACTTCCCGACTGCGGACGGGATGCGGTTCAGTTGCGCATGGTGCGCCAGCACGTTCACCCAGTCAATGACCGGTGCATCGAGCACCATCGCCCGGATGAGGTGGTGGTGCCGGGAGAGGTCGGCCGTCTGCAGGCAGATCGCACCGCCCATGGACCAGCCAAACAGCACCACTTCCCTGGCGCCATTGGCGACGGCGAAACTGATGGCTGCCTCGACATCGCGCCATTCGGTGGACCCAAGGCCGTAGCGCCCGTCCGGGGCGGAAGGTGCCAGTCCGTCGTTGCGGTAGGAGATCACCAGGCTGGTCATGCCGAGAGCCCGCGCCGGCCGGAGTGCCCGTAGGCATTCCTGCCGGCTGGCACCGCGGCCGTGTACCATGATGGCCCAGATGTCCGAGGGCACCGCCGCGCGCACCAGCCACGCCGGCGCAACGCCGCCCTCGACGTCGACTTCCACGTCCTCGGCCGGCAGGCCGATCGACGCCGGGTCGGGGTGCGAAGCCCCGCTCCAGTAGCCTCGGCGGGCCTTGGTGAGGTCGCCGGAATAGACGGCCTCGACCTCCCGCAGGACGGTGCGTTCCGCGGGTGAGTACGAAAGGATCCTGCCAATCCGTGCGTGTCCGCGGCCGCCGTCGAAGATCAGCCCGTAGGTGCCCTCAACCGTGGTGTCTTCGGTGGCGGCAAGGATGATCTGGAGTCCGTCCGCGGCCCGGATGACAGCCAGCACTTCCTGGTTCTCATCCCGGACCCGCACGGGCGTGATGACCCGCCTGGCGAAATAGAGGGCGAGGGCAGAGGACCCTGCACCCAGCAGTCCCGCGGCGGCACCTCCGGCGATTACGCCGCCCACGGCCCATTTGGCGCTGGCGGACATGCCCGCCTCGGGGGTGCCCTGGACCCGGTCAAAGGCACGGGGCGGATTCGTCGGAGTGGCCGGGCGCAGCCCCGGAATTGATGCCATGGATCCATTCTTACTGCTGCCGGCCCTCCGATCATATTCGGGCACACCGCTGGCGGCCCGAGGCCCGGATGAAATCCGTGCGGGAAGGTCAGGCCGGGACTAGGCTGGGGTCATGAGCGATCCAATCGTCATTTTGACAGAAGAGCCGCTGGGTGCGGACGACCGCGTGAACATCGAACGCCTGGTGGACGGGGGTGACGCGCCCCTCCTGGTGCTGGTGCCGGCCAACACGGAACGGCACCTGCTGGTGGACTTCCTCGAAAACCTGTCCCTCCTGGACGTCGCCAAAGCTTTCCGGGAGCTGACTTCCCATGCCCCGGATCCCGCAACCGAACGCGCTGCCGCCGCCGAAACGCTGGCGGTATCGCTTAACGCGCTGGCCGGAATCGGCGGCGGCGTCACCGGCGAAGTGGTGGAGGGCGGGGCCGTGCAGGGACTCGTGGCCAAGGTCAAGGAAGTCGGTGCGGGCCAGGCCGTCGTCATCACGCGCCCCCATGCCATCGCGGACACGTTCCACACCGACTGGGCCAACAAGGCCCAGGACCAGCTGGGACTGCCTGTGCTGCACCTGTATGCGGGTTCGGGATTTATCGGCGACTCCTGAGCGTTGTTCAAACCATGAGCATCTTTAGCAACAAGCCAAAAGTCGCGCCCGTCCAGGTCTCCGGCGATGGATCCGCTGCGGAAAACAACACTCCGCGGGTTGAAAAGACCGACGAGGAATGGCGGCAGGAGCTGACGCCGGAGGAGTACCGGGTGCTCCGGCAGGCGGGAACCGAGCGTCCCTACACCGGAGAATACTGGGACACCCACACGGCCGGTGTCTACAAATGCCGGGCCTGCGGCGTGGAACTGTTCACGAGCAAGGAAAAGTTCGACTCCCACTGCGGCTGGCCGTCCTTCTGGGCACCGCTCGCAGACGGAACCGTCCGCTACATCCATGACCGCACCATGGGCATGGACCGTGTTGAGGTCCGCTGCGCAAGCTGCGATTCGCACTTGGGCCATGTTTTCGAGGGCGAGGGGTACGGCACCCCCACGGACCAGCGCTTCTGCATCAATTCCGTCTCGCTGACGCTGGTTTCAGCGGACGACGCCGCAAAGTAGGCGCCGCCAGGCAGAGGCGGAAGGACCCGCCCCCGCTACGGCTGGGGCGGGTCTGCTCAACCACTTGCACCAGTCTTTCTTATGCTCGGGCTAATTTTGCATTAGGAGCTCTGATTGCTTGCTACGCTCGCCGTAGAAGCTCCAAGCAACCCAGAAAGGCGATCGCCGACGATGACCACGACCGCTCTCACCGCACACGCCCCGCTCACCGAAAACCACCCCGAGTGGCTGAGGCTCAAGGCTGCCGCGACGGCAATCCAGGCCCTGCAGACCCAGGACGGCTCGGTGCCCGCGGCCGCTGACCACGAAGCCGCCGCCGCGCACGTCAGCACCATCTGCACGGCCGTCGAAGCACTGGCTCCGTCCTTTCCGCATGATTCCCGGTACCTCGAACTCCTGGTGAGCGACTTCGGCCGCTGGGCCTCCGACGGCTTCGGGGTGCCGGATTTCCTTGACTCGCTGCTCGCTTTCCAGCCGCAGCAGCACCGCATCGACGGGCTGCAGCACCTGGTGCTTTTCCCCATGTACACCCAGAACGGCAGCAGCAACCGCCTCGTGGAAGCAGTCCTGATCGAGGTCATCTGGCCGGAGTTCATCGCCGGCCTCGAAGAGGGTGAATACTCCAACAAGCTCTTCGTTCCCATCCGCTTCCTGGACTTCACGCCCGGCTACAACACCAACTCCGCCGTGCTGTTCCCGGAAACCGTGGCGGTCCGGGAAACCCCGACGTTCACCTGGGGTGCCATCTTTGCGGACCGGGAAGCAGCCCGCTTCCGCCGGGTCCTCGGGGCCGCTGCCGATATCACCCGCCTGGAGCTCCCTGCCGAGGCCGCCGAGCTCCTGGAGAACCAAAAGCTCACCCAGGAAACGTTCGTGATGTGGGACCTGATCCATGACCGCACCCACATGCGCGGCGACCTGCCCTTCGATCCGTTCATGATCAAGCAGCGCATGCCGTACTTCCTGTACTCACTGGAGGAACTCCGCTGCGACCTGACCGCCTTCCGCGAATCCGTGAAGATCGAAAAGGACGAAGAGGCTGACCCCGAAGCACGCCGGCACGCCAAGCTCGTCCAGTATGCCGTCATCTTCGACCGGATCTTCCGCTTCGCCATCACCGGCAGCCGCGTCCGTAACTACGACGGCCTCGGCGGCCAGCTGCTCTTCGCCTGGATGCACCAGCACCGCGTCCTGCACTGGACCGACAGCAAGCTCAGCATTGACTGGGACGAAGTCGCCGACGTCGTGGTTGAACTCGGTGCCAGGATCGAGGAGCTCTACTGGCGCTCGATCGACCGGCCGAAGATGGCCCACTGGCTCGCCGCGTATGAGCTGATCGCCGGCACTGTCACACCGAACCCGTCGTCCGTCTGGGCCAAGGGTCCGGATGCGCTGCCGCTGGCAGGACCGCCCCGCGGCCTGACGGACCAGGTGCTCGACGACGAATTCCCGCTGTCCATGTTCTATGAAGCCCTCGAGAAGAAGATGCGCCCCGTCATCGAGTCCACGGCCGGCATCACCGGCTCATCTGCCACCGGCATCAATACCCTGGCCATGAACGCCGGATGAGTGCCGGACGCCCCTTGAACGTGGTGGTCACGGGCGGCAGCGGGCCGTCCGGGATCGCCACTGCACGCGCGTTGCGCGAAGCAGGCCATACGGTTTTTACGGTCGGTTCGGACGGTCCCCGGATTGAGGCCGCCGCCGCGGAAGCGGGCGGCGGCGTCATCCCCCTCGTCTGCGACCTCGCCAGCCTGGCTGACGTCCGGGCGCTGCACGCCACCATTTCCGCCACTGCCGGAAGGGTCGACGGCGTCATCCACCTGGTGGGCGGCTGGCGCGGCGCCCGGGGCATCACGGACCAGACCGACGAGGACTGGGACTTCTTGGAACGCGGCGCGCTCACCACCGTGCGGAATGTCACGAGGGTGTTCTACGACGACCTCGCGGCATCGGAGGCCGGCCGTTTCGCCATGGTGACCTCCACTGCCGTTGCAACCCCGACGGCGGCCGGCGCGAGCTATGCTGCGGCGAAAGCGGCTGCCGAAGCATGGACCCTTGCGGTGGCCGAAGGCTTCAGCAAGGGGACGCACAGCGCCGCGGTCATCTTCGTGGCGAAAGGCCTCGTGGACGCCGGGATGCGTGCGCGGTCCCCCGAACGCAGCTTCCCCGGCTTCACCGACGTTTCGGACCTGGCGGCTGCCGCCGTCGGACTTTTTACCACCCCGGCGGCGGAACTGAACGGCCGTCGGCTGGTCCTTAGCCGATAACGGCCCACATCCCTAGACTGAAAGCGTGACCAAAGCGATGACAACCACAGTTGAAACTGCCCCTGCCGCCACCGCGGCGCGGCTCCATGACCCTGCCGTGCGGGGGTTCGCCTCTGACAACTATTCCGGCGTCCACCCCGAAGTCCTGGCTGCCCTGGCAGCGGCCAACGAGGGCCACCAGGTCTCCTACGGCGAAGACGACTACACCGCACGGCTGCAGGTGCTCATGGAGGAGCACTTCGGCGCCGGCATCGAATGCTTCCCGGTCTTCAACGGAACCGGCGCCAACGTCCTCTCGCTCCAGTCCCTGCTCCCCCGCTGGGGCGCGGTGATCTGCGCGTCGACGGCGCACATCAACATGGACGAGAACGGCGCCCCGGAGCGGATCGGCGGCATTAAGCTGCTGCAGGTCCCCACCACCGACGGAAAGCTCACCCCCGAGTTGATCGACAGGGAAGCCTGGGGCTGGGGCGACGAACACCGCGCCCAGCCGCTGGCCGTGTCCATCACCCAGACCACCGAACTGGGCACGTGCTACACGCCGGAGGAGGTCCGCGCCATAGCGGACCACGTCCACGCCAAGGGCATGAAGCTCCACATGGACGGGGCCCGGCTGGCCAACGCCGCTGCCCACCTCGACGTGCCGCTCCGGGCGTTCACGCGCGACGCCGGCGTGGATATCCTCTCCTTCGGCGGCACCAAGAACGGTCTGCTGTTCGGAGAGGTGGTGGTGGCGCTCAATCCGGACGCCGCGCACGGCCTGATCTACCTCCGCAAGATGAACATGCAGCTGGCCTCCAAAATGAGGTTCATGTCTGCCCAGTTCATTGCCCTCCTCGAGGGCGACCTCTGGCTGCGGTCGGCCAGGCACGCGAACGCCATGGCTGCCCGCCTGCGCGCTGCAGTGGATGGGATCGACGGCGTGGAACCCACCCAGAAGACGGAATCCAACGGCGTGTTTGCCATCCTGCCCGAAGGCGTCGCGGACCGGCTGCGGGAATCGTTCCGCTTTTACGACTGGAACGAAGCTGCGAGGGAAGTCCGCTGGATGTGCTCCTTCGACACGAGCGAGGAGGACGTGGATTCGTTTGTCGCTGCCATCAAGCGGGAGCTGGCGGCCCGTTGAGCGGGCGCACGGGGCGGCGAGCCTGCCGGGTTCAGCGCCACATTTTGCGTAACCTGCGAATGTGAACGCACTCGCCCAGGTTCCCGCGGAGTTCCTTACCGCGTTGGGATCCCTACGAAAAGCACGGTGCCGCAGTGAGCTGCACTTGGACGAAATCCCCGCACCGTCCAGGCTGGCCCCCTTCGCAGTGGCCCTCGGCGCGGAGGTCATAGGCCCTGTTCCGGGGCCCGCCCCCGCCGCTGTGCACGGACCCGTTTCCGCCGCATTGGTCCGCGCGGCGGGAACCGTCGACGACGACGCCGAGGAACTCGCCACCGGGCGGTTCATCCTGCTTTACGATCCGGACGGCTCGGCGGTGTGGGACGGCGAGTTCCGGATCGTCACCTACATCCGCGCCCAGCTGGAGGCCGAGATGGGCAACGACGAAATGCTGGGCTCGGTTGCGTGGACCTGGCTCGTCGAAGCGTTGGAGAACCACAACGCGCCCTACCGCGCGGCGGGCGGAACGGCCACCAGGATCCTGTCCGAAAGTTTCGGCACCCTCGCCGACCGACCCGGCTCCATCGACATCGAGCTGCGGGCGTCGTGGACCCCTGTGGGGCCGGATATCCGGTCCCATTTGGAGGCGTGGTCGGACATGGTCTGCACTTTCGCCGGACTCCCGCCATTGCCTGAGGGTGTATCCGCCCTGCCCCGCCGGCGGCGCAACTGACCATGGTTGACCACGGCGGGACGCCCTTCAGCGCGATGTCGGTAAACTGAAGGCATCATGACCCCTCAAAATCCGGAACACACCACGGCCGGCGTCCCGGCTGCTGACATTACTCCCCACATCACGGTGGAAGGCTTCGACAGCCTGGTCCCCGAGGTCATCGACCTGGACTCCCCCCGCGACGGAGTACCGCTCGTCATTGAAACTCCGGCGGGGCTGGAGCGTTGCGCGGCCGCTATTGCCGCCGGGACGGGCCCGGCAGGGGTGGACGCGGAACGCGCATCGGGCTTCCGCTACGGGCAGCGCGCCTTCCTGGTCCAGATCCGCCGCGAAGGCTCGGGAACGTGGCTCATCGACCCGGAACCCTTCGGGGACCTGCGGATCATCAACGACGCCCTCGAGGGCGTCGAATGGATCCTGCACGCAGCGAGCCAGGACCTTCCGTGCCTGTCGGAGCTTGGCATGTGGCCGCACAAACTGTTCGATACCGAACTGGCCGCGCGGCTTGCCGGGCTGCCGCGGGTGGGCCTGGCGGCTGTCATCGAGCAGCTCCTCGGCTTCGGCCTCGCCAAGGAGCATTCCGCCGCCGACTGGTCCACCCGCCCGCTCCCGGAACCCTGGCTGCGCTACGCGGCCCTCGACGTGGAGGTCCTCACGGAACTGCGCGAAGAACTCATCGAGCTGCTCCAGGCCGACGGGAAGCTTGAATTCGCCGAACAGGAGTTCGCAGCCATCCTCGCGGCCGGACTCGCCCCGCCGCGCGTGGATCCCTGGCGCAAGACCTCGGGGCTGCACCAGATCAGGGACCGCCGGCAGCTCGCCGCGGTCCGTGAAATGTGGCTGGAGCGCGACTCCCTGGCCCGCAAGCGCGACGTCGCTCCCGGCCGGCTCATCCCCGACTCTTCGCTGGTCGCAGCCGCCAAGGCCATGCCCACCACCGTTCCACAGCTGCTGGGCACCAAGGGCTTCCACGGCCGTGCCGCGCAGCGTGAGGCTCCGCGCTGGCTGCGTTGCATCGCGACAGCGAGAAGCATGGAGGAGCTGCCGCCGCTGCACCTTCCAACCAATGCTCCGCCGCCACCACGGGTCTGGGCCGACAGGGACCCGGCTGCGGCCGAACGCCTGACGACTGCCAGGCCGCTGCTCCAGGAAAAGGCCGACGAACTGAACCTTCCTGTCGAAAACCTGCTCACGCCCGACTTCCTCCGCCGGGTGGCGTGGCGTCCCCCTGCCGAGCTCAGCGAAGAAGGGATCGCCGAAGAGCTCGGTGAACTCGGTGCCCGGCCGTGGCAGATCGAACTGACGGCTCCGCTGATCACTGCGGCGTTCCTCAATCCGCAGCCGCTGCCTCCCAAAGAACCGAAGGAGCCCAGGGCCGCGACCGGAACCGGGAGCTAGCTGCCCGCGCCTGTATCGACAGTCTGCATCGGCCGGCTCGCCGCGGCCGGACAACACCAGTCCCGCGCACTCCTTGCCAGCTAAGTTACTCACGAGTAACATTGGGATCAATGCCGCCCGGATTGCCGCTGCCATCGGCGCGCGTCCGGCACCAATGTCTCGATGAGGAGTATCACGTGAGCCAGCCCCGCCACAGCGGAGAACACAGCAGCGGAACCCACAGCAGCGGAATGACCAGGACCGTCCGCGACGTCGTTTTTGTGGACGGTGTCCGCACGCCGTTCGGCCGCGCGGGCGAGAAGGGGATCTACGCCGGAACCCGCGCCGATGACCTCGTGGTCAAGTGCATCCGCGAACTGATGCGCCGCAACCCTTCCCTCCCTGCCGACCGCATTGACGAGGTGGCCGTTGCCGCCACCACCCAGACCGGCGACCAGGGGCTTACCATCGGCCGCACTGCGGCCCTCCTGGCCGGGCTCCCCCGCACCGTCCCCGGCTTCGCTGTGGACCGCATGTGCGCCGGCGCCATGACCGCCGTCACCACCACCGCCAGCGGCATCGCCTTCGGGGCGTACGACGTCGTCATCGCCGGCGGAGTGGAACACATGGGCAACCACCCGATGGGCGAGGGCGCCGATCCCAATCCGCGGTTCATGTCCGAGCGCCTCGTGGACCCCGCCGCACTGAACATGGGAAACACCGCCGAGAACCTGCACGACCGTTTCCCGGCCATCACCAAGGACCGCACCGACGCCTACGCAGTGGCGTCCCAGGACAAGCTGGCAGCGGCCTACGGAAAGGGCCAGATCCAGCCGGACCTGGTGCCGGTGGCCACCATGAAGCCGGGGCAGGGCTGGACGGTCAACACCGTTGACGAACCGCCCCGGCCCGGAACCTCCCTCGAGGACCTTGCCGCGCTGCGCACGCCGTTCCGCCCCCACGGCCGGGTGACTGCCGGCAATGCAGCAGGGTTGAACGACGGCGCGACGGCGGCCCTGCTTGCCTCCGCGGATGCCGCGGCGGAGCTTGGGCTGCCGGTGAAGATGCGTCTGGTCAGCTACGCCTTTGCCGGCGTCGAGCCGGAGGTCATGGGCATCGGGCCGGTCCCCGCCACGGAGAAGGCGCTGAAGAACGCAGGCCTGGGCATCTCGGACATCGGCCTGTTCGAAATCAACGAGGCATTCGCCGTCCAGGTGCTGAGCTTCCTGGACCACTTCGGCATTGCCGACGACGACCCCCGCGTCAACCGCTACGGCGGCGCGATCGCCGTCGGGCATCCGCTGGCCTCATCCGGAGTGCGGCTGATGAACCAGCTGGCGCGCCAGTTCGAGGAGGACCCGTCGGTCCGTTTCGGCATGACCACCATGTGCATCGGCCTGGGCATGGGCGCCACCGTCATCTGGGAAAACCCGCGTCACTCGGAATACACAGGCTACAGCGGCACAGTGTTGTCCGCCGACGACACCGTCACCAGCAATCCCGCCACCGAACCTGCCACCACCCAGACTGAAGGAGCAGCAGCATGAGCGCCGCAGATTTCCGCAAGCTTGCCGACCTTTTCCCTGACGAGATCGTCACGCATTCCTATGTCCAGGACATCGAGCTGCCGGCTGCCGGCGGCAAGCCGAGCCCGGGAACATTCGCGCTGATCACCCTGGACAACGGCCTGGACCACTCCAAACCCACCACGCTGGGCCCGAACACCCTGGTGGAACTGGGCACGGTCCTGGAAGGCCTCAAAGACCGGGCCACCCGCGGCGAGATCGTGGGCGTCGGCGTGACCGGAAAGCCCTACTACCTGGTGGCCGGCGCGGACCTGTCCGCTGTCAAGTCCCTGAACGACCGGGACCACGGCCTCTGGATGGCGCAGCTCGGCCACGACGTCTATGCGACCCTGGCCAACCTGGGCGTGCCCAGCTTCGCCTTCATCAACGGCGTGGCACTGGGCGGCGGCCTGGAGATCGCCCTGCAGTCCACTTACCGCACGGTGTCCACCGGCGCCGGAGCCCTGGCGCTTCCCGAAGCCTTCCTCGGCCTGGTGCCCGGCTGGGGCGGCGTCTACATACTTCCGCGGCTGATCGGACCGGAGAACGCCGTCAAGGTGATGATCGAAAATCCGCTCAGCAACAACCGGACGCTCACCGGCCCGCAGGCCTTCGGCCTGGGCATTGCCGACGCCATGTTCGAACCCGCCGACTTCGTGGAGCAGTCCCTCGCCTGGGCTGCCGGCGTCATTTCCGGCGAGGTCGCCCCGAAGCGGCCCAACGCCGTCGAACCTTCCGATCCCGAGGTTGCCGGCCGCTGGGCGGCAGCCGTTGCCGCCGGGCGGGCCTTCGTGGAGGCCAAGACGTCCAATGCCTCCCCCGCGCCGGCCGAAGTGCTGGACATCATGGAGGCCAACCGGACCATGAGCCAGGCGGAATCGGCAGCACTCGAGTGCGAGACCCTGGCCGGCCTCATGCAGACCGACGAATTCCGCTCCACTGTTTACGCTTTCCTGGACCTCGTACAGAAGCGCTCGAAGCGCCCGGCGGGTGCACCTGACCGCAAGCTGGCCCGGCCGGTGACCAAAGTGGGCGTGGTGGGCGCAGGCCTGATGGCGAGCCAGCTGGCGCTGCTCTTCGCCCGGCAGCTCAAGGTGCCCGTGGTCATGACGGACATCGACCAGGCCCGCGTGGACAAAGGTGTGGGCTACGTCCATGCCGAAGTGGACAAGATGCTCGCGAAAAAACGGCTCAGTGCCGACTCCGCCAACCGCACCAAGGCACTTGTGACGGGCTCGGTTTCCAAGGCGGCGTTTGCCGACGCCGACTTCGTCATCGAAGCCGTGTTTGAGGAGCTGAACGTCAAGAAGCAGGTGTTCGCGGAGGTGGAGGCGATTGTCTCCCCCGAGTGCATCCTGGCCACGAACACGTCCTCTCTCTCCGTCACTGCCATGGCTGAGGACCTGGAGCACCCTGAGCGCTTGGTGGGCTTCCACTTCTTCAACCCGGTGGCGGTTATGCCGCTGCTGGAGATCGTCCGGGCGCCCAGGACCGACGACGCCGTGCTGGCCACCGCGTTCGAACTTGCCAGGGGCCTGAAGAAGACCGCCGTCCTGGTCAAGGACGCCGCCGCGTTTGTGGTCAACCGCATCCTGCTGCGCCTCATGGGCGAAGTGACCGCGGCGTTCGATGAGGGAACTCCGGCGGACGTGGCCGACAATGCACTGCGGACCATGGGACTGCCCATGACGCCGTTTACGCTCGGCGCGATGGTCGGCCTGCCCGTGGCGCAGCACGTCCAGGAATCCCTGCACGCCGCGTTCGGGGACCGCTTCAGCGTTTCGCAGAACCTGCAAAAGCTGATCGACAACGGCGTGAAATCCATCTGGTCCGTGCAGAACGGGGTGCCGGAAAAGGGGCCGGACGGAAAACCGTTCATCCCCGCCGAAACGCTGGCGCTGCTCTCCTTCGGCACCTCCCCCTCCACCGGCGAGGAGGTCCTCCGCCGCACGCAGGATGCGCTGGCCGAGGAAATCGGACTCATGCTGGAAGAAGGCGTGGTGGCCGGGCCGGAAGACATCGACCTCTGCATGATCCTCGGCGCAGGCTGGCCGATGTTCCTCGGGGGCATCACCCCCTACCTGGACCGCGTCGGAGCCTCCGAACGGGTCAATGGCAGGAAGTTCCTCGCTTCCGGCGTAGCGTCCGCGGCAGTTCCGGCCTAGGGCCACGGGGCAACAGTCCACTCCCGCTGCTCAACCAACAGCGCCGCAGCCCGCACCTTATCCGGTGCGGGCTGCGGCGCTGCTGCGTGCGGACAGGCAACGATCAAACCTCGTGCAGCCTGGCGTCCCGGAGCTCGAGGACGCGGTGGGCCGTGGCCCGGGCATAAGCGACCTCGTGCGTGACCATGACCACGGCAGCGCCACGCTCCGCCGCCGCGCCAAGCGCCTCATCCAGTCGTACGAGGCCGTGCCGGTCCAGGCCCACGGTAGGTTCGTCCAGCGCAATGAGGATCGGTTCCCGGGCCAGGACGGTGGCAAGGGCGAGCAGCCGCTGCCGGGACGCCGGAAGCTCATGCGGATGGGCCTTCAGGTGGTCACCGAGTCCGACGGCGGCCAGCGCCGCCCGCGCGGCTGCTTCCGCCGGGGCGCCGGACTTCCGGTCCAGGCCAAACAGCACTTCGCGCAGGACCGTCCGCTCAAAGAGCTGGTCCCGCGGGTGCTGGAAGAGCAGGCCCACCCGGTCCGCCACCCGCCCGGTCGGAATGCCGGCGATGTCCTTGCCCTCGATCCGGACGCCCCCCCGGAGGGGACGGAGAAGTCCGTTGACATGCCTCAGCAGCGTGGACTTGCCGGCTCCGTTCGGACCCGTCACGGCGACAATCTGGCCCGCACGGACAGCCAGGCTGAGATCGCCAAGCACCCCGGGACCCGTTTGGTGTTTGCCGGCCGGGTAGCCGAAACTGACACGGTCCAGCTCCAGAACGGCAGGCGCGGAATTTTCCGTGCCGGGACCGGCAGGGGCCGGGTGCCGGTCAGCGGTCCGGCGGCGCGGGCCGGGACTATCGTCCGCCAGCGCGGGAAGCACGACGCCGGAGTGCAGCAGCGCGGGGCTCCCCGCCAGCTCGCCGGGGGTGCCGAGTGCGGTGACCGTGCCGCCGTCGAGCACCAGCCAGCGGGTGGCTGACAACGCAAGCTCATCCACGGCCTGGCCCAGGACGACGACGGCGGTGCCGGAGTCCAGAAGTCGACGGACCAGCGCTTGCACCGACGCGGCGCCTGCGGCATCCAGCGAGCCGAGGGGTTCGTCGAGCACCAGGACGCCGGGGCGCGTAATGGCGGAACAGGCCACGGCCAGTCGCCGCAGCTCGCCGCCGGACAGGGTGGCCGGATCGCGTTCCAGCAGGGCGGTCAGTCCCGCCGAGTTGGCGGCACGCAACACCTCCGCGCGCATCAGGGTCCTGTCCATGCCCCGGTTCTCGAGTCCGAAGGCCAACTCCTCGGCGACCGTGGACCCCACGGTGGACAACAGGGCTGCGGCATCCTGCGGAACGAACCCCACATGCTCGGACCAGAGGGCGGGGTTGATCCGGGGGTCGTCCGGGGTGCCGTGAAAAACTAGGGGCCCGTTGTCCCCCGGTGCCGCCTTGTCATTCCCGGCCCGTAGCTCCGAATCACGCCGGTCCGGGTCACGACGCAGGGCCGAAGGACGCAGGTGCAGGGTACCCCTGAACTGTCCGGAGTTCCCGCCGGACATCCAGCCGGCCAGCAGCCGGCCCAGGGTGGACTTGCCGCTGCCGGAGCCGCCCAGCACGGCAGTGAGTGTGCCCGGTGCCGCGGCAACGTCCACGTCGTGGAGAACGAAAGCGTCCTCACCGTGGTAGCTGAAGGCTTCAATCCTGACCTCGAGCAGAGGCACAGTCGTCATGCCGGAACTCCCAGGGGCCACAGCATTGCGAACCCCTGGAGCGCGGGCCACTGGAGCTCTGGCCACTGGAGCGCGGGCCACTGGCCAGAGAGCCGCAGCGCAACCGCGGCTGCGGCCAGCAGCAGGGCGACGGCCCGGAATGCCCGCTGGGCAGCCGTATCCGGCACGTCCCGGTAGCTCGTGCGCGCCCGGCTGCCGTTGAAGCCCCGGGCATCAAGCGCGTGCGCCCGCTCACCGGCATCCTCGATCAGCGACAGGACCAGCGGAACCATCTGCAGCCGGGCGGCCGCCAGCCGCCGCAGCGGCCCGCCTCCCAACACCAGTCCCCGGGATTCCTGGGCCTGCCGGATCCGCGCCAGCTTTCCGCTGATGGCCGGTGCCAGGGTCAGGGTGGATGCCAGGACGTAGCCGAACTGCGGGGGCACGCGCCGCGCCGCCATCATCGCCACCAGGTCCGGCACACGGACGGTGAACGAAAAGAGCAGGAAGACCATGACGTATGCGGCCGTCCGCGCACCCATGTCCAGCGCGAAACCCAGCCCCTCCGCCGTGACCCTGGCTGCGCCCCAGTCCGCCAGGACCGTCCTGCCCTCGGGAAAGAACAGCCCGTGCATGACCAGAAGCGACAGCCAGAACGGTGCCAGGATCACCGCGGCGGCCGGAGCCAGCCTGCCGGCCACCCCGGACCGCACTGCCAGCGCTGCGCAGGCGAGGGCAACGGCGAGTGAAACGGCCCAACTGGAGACCGCCGTCGTGATCGCTGCGGCCGCGACGGCCGCCGCGAGTGTGGTCAGGGGGTTAAGCGCTGCGGGAGTGTTCAGAGGGGCAGGCACGGAATCAGGCGTCCGGCGCGTCCTGCTTCTTGCCCGCGAGCACGTTGAAGCGCCGCACGAACGCGAACTGCAGCGTGGTCCGGCGCGGCAGCGCGTACGCCAGCATCGCGACGACGGCGAAGACGATGGCCTTGTCCATGGGGTCCGAAATGAGCGCCTGCTTGGTGATCGCGGCCAGCAGGGTGTCTCCCATGGCCCGGAAGGCGCTGACAATCGCGCCGGTACCGACGCCGGAGGTGCCACCGAAGACGAAAGCCGCGATCGGTGCGGAGACGACGCCGGCAAGGATGCCTGTCACGAAGCCTGCCACCGGGGCAAGGTAGAAGCGGCGGAACAGCCCGTAGCGGGCGGCCAGCCCCGCCAGGAAGCCGATGAGTGCCGCACCGGCGGCGAAAGGCAGCACGGTCGGATTGATGAAGGACCACACGACGCTGCTGAGGGCGCCCGTCGCGGCTCCGGCCGCCGGACCGGCCAGGACGGCAATCAGTACTGTGCCGATCGCGTCAAAGTAGAACGGCAGTCCTGTGGACCCCATGATCTGCCCGAGGGCGATGTTGAGGACAAGGGCCACCGGAATCAGCACCAGCGTGGACGTGGGGAGGGTGGGGAGCACGCCGACGATCAGGAGGATGGCTCCCAGCAGGAAACCGCCCAGGGCCACGAGGGTGGATCCGCCCGCCAGCCCGTTGGTGATGTCCGCGGGCTGCGTGAGGACGAGGAAGATGAAGGTGGCCGCAATGGACACCGCGCCAAGGATTTCGAGCAGGCGGCGGTTGCGGACCGCCGCCTGTCCAGGGGCGGGCAGGGTCCGGGATGGCTGTGACATGGCTGTTCCTTTGGCTGTGGGCTGCGTTCCTCGGGTACACGGACTTGGGTACACCGGTACCGGGATCGGCAAATGTGCGCCTATGTCACCTCGGCGCAGCTACCATCTTAGGGCAGTCGCCTGGCCAGTGCCCCCACGGATTCGATGAGCTCATCGAAGCACTGCTTCGGGTTGTTCGATGTCACAATCCGGGCGTTGGGCGGCAGGCCCCACAGCCCCCGGTAGTCCGCCACGGTGGTGCCCATCAGCAGCGGGGATACGGTTTCGACGTCCACCGTGGCCAGCGCAGTGGCCACGTCCGTCCGCCCCACCGCCACGCAGGCGGCGAAGGCGTCGTGCACGTGGGCCACGAAGCCCTGGTCGTAGAGCCGATGGAACTCCATGTAGAAACGGATGGCGTCCGAGAGGCACGCCACCAAGGGGTTTCCGGATGTGCTGCGGAGCCCCTCAGGCTGGTCCGGAAGGACGGGTTCCGGACCGGCGCCCGCGGCCTCGGCCAGGCGCTGCAGGTGTTCGGGCCGCATCTCGATCAGTTCGGTGGTCTCCAGCGCGCACACCACCGGCAGCTTGTCCTCCGGGAGGCCCCGGTAGGCGGCAAACACTTCCTTCGCGGCGTGCGGATCGACCGAAACGTTCCATTCTGCCGTCGGGGTGGTGTTGCCCTGGTAGTAGAAGCAGCCGCCCATGATCACCAGCCCCTTGAGCAGGTGCGGCAGGTCCGGTTCCCGGCGGAGGGCCAGGGCAAAGTTGGTCAGCGGACCGGTGATGAGTCCGGTGATCTCGCCGGGGTGCTTGCGCACCTCGTCCACCCAGACGTCGACGGCGTGCCGGGCCGAGATCTGTTGTGCGGGCGGCGGCAGTTCCGCGTAGCCGATCCCCTGCGGCCCGTGGGTTTCCTCAGTGGTGACAAGCGGGATTTCCAGCGGCACTTCAGCGCCGATGGCCACCTCGATTCCCGGCTTGCCACATAGCTCCAGGAGGGCCAGGTTGTTGAGCGCCACCTGCCGCGCGCCCACGTTTCCTGCGGTGCAGGTGATGGCATGCACCCGGATTTCGGGGCGGGACAGGAGGTACACCAGGGCCAGAGCGTCGTCGATCCCGGTGTCCACGTCCATCAGGACTGAATGCATCAGAAGAGTGCCACCTTGGGCGCACGGGGGAAGATCTCATCGAGCCGGGCAAGTTCTTCGGCCGATGGCACCCAGGCCACGGCGGCGGCGTTCTCGCGGACCTGTTCCGGCTTCGTGGCGCCCGCGATCACGCTGCTGACGGACGGCTGGGCCGCCAGCCAGGAGAACGCCACCTGAATTTCGGTGAGGTTGCGCTCTGCGGCGAACGCGCTGAACTTCTCCAGCTGGTCCCAGTCGGCGTCGTGGACCAGGTTGGTGCGGGTGTGGCTGAGGCGGGAGCCTTCCGGAGCTTTGCCGGGCGCATACTTGCCGGTCAGCAGTCCGTTGGCCAGCGGGAAGTAGGGCAGCACGCCAAGGCCGTAGGCTTCTGCGGCGGGCGTGATTTCGGCTTCTGCGCGGCGGTCCAGCAGGTTGTAGTGGTTCTGGGTGGACACAAAGCGAGAACCTCCGCGGGCGCGGGCCACGAATTCGGCCTCGGCCACCTGCCAGCCGGCCCGGTTGGAGTGCCCGAGGTAGCGGACCTTGCCGCTGGTGACGAGGTCGTCCAGGGCGGCAAGTGTCTCGTCGATGGGCGTCAGCGGGTCCGGGGTGTGGAACTGGTAGAGGTCGATCCAGTCGGTGCCGAGCCGCCGCAGCGAGGCTTCGGCGGCCTTGACGATGTAGCGCCGTGATCCGCGGGCGCCGAAGTCGTTGCCGTTGGCTCCGCGCATGTCCATGCCGAACTTCGTGGCCACAATAGCGTCACCGCGCCGGCCTGCAAGGGCTTTGCCCAGCATGGTCTCGCTGAGTCCGGGCTCCCGGCCGTAGGTGTCCGCGACGTCAAAGAGCGTAATGCCGGCGTCCAGGGCGGCATGCACGACGGCGTCGGTCCCCTCCTGCGACTCCGTCAAGGTATTGGCCCGGCCAAGATTGTTGCAGCCGAGGCCAACAACGGAGACGGTCAATCCGGATTTTCCAAGGCGGCGGTATTCAGTCATGAATTCAGCCTATAACGGCCGCAATGCAGGTCCGGACGCAGCCCTTCGGGGCTGCGTCCGGACCGTGGCCGGAGGCCGGAAGCCGTGTCAGGTGGCGGGGAACTCGAGTCCGTGCTCGTCCATGGCGTCCTGGAGCTGTGCCATGGTCTTGACGCCCATTCCGTGCAACTTCAACAATTCCCGCTGGGGGTACTGGACCACCTGTTCCAGGGTTTCCAGTCCGGCGTGGGCCATGGCCCGGCGGGCAGGCGCGCCGATTCCGCGGGGAATCGGGGTGTGGCCTGGTTGAACGGATTTTGGCGCCATAGCGGTTGCCTCCCAGTAAGTCGGTTGCCCCCTCTTAGAGGGTAAAGCCCGAAGCTGGTTTCGGCGAGTGCTTGAGCTTAAAGGCTTCCAGCTCTCCGAACGGCGCGGCCGCGATGCTGAGCTTGGTGAAGTCCAGGTCCTCACCGCGGATGCAGACCTTGATGGCGTTGACGGCCTTGTTGACATCGGGGCAGAGGCAGAAGATGTTGAGTTTGGCCTCGCCGAATTCTGACCGCTCCACGGTGCCGAGTCCGCGCCAGGCAAGGTGGCTGATGAGGGCGTCCTTGGCCTTTTCCTCCAGGTAGCGGTCACGGTCGGTGCCGTCCTTGGTTTTCAGCGCGTATTGCGCAACCACCCAGAACTGTTCCTCGTCCGGAATCTCGGCGTAGCCGTCCTCTGCGCACTGCACTGCGAAGGCGTCCATGAGGCCTTCGGCAGCCTCGGCATCGGCGACGTCCGTTTCGTCCGTCTTGCTCTGGTGCCCGACGACGCCGTGGTTCATGACGAACTGGCTGTAGTCCTCATCGAACCAGGCTTCCCGGAACAGCAGGACCCCTTCGTCGTCTCGTTTGTAGACCCTGATAATTCCGCTCATGCCCGTCCTCTCCTGAACCACTCGGCGTCTGTGCCGTCGAACGGTGCGTGCTGTGCCTTCACGGCCTGGTAAAGCTGTTCTGTCTCCCGGAGCATCCGGTCCACGAGGTCCCGCGGATACTCCATGCGCACCTGGTGTTCGGCGAATTCGTCTTCGTCGTCGATGTAGACGCCGCGGGCCACGGACCGGATGACGTCCAGGTCCATGTCGATCACATGGAACTCGAAGGTCCCGGGCCTGATGCCGTTCCAGCCGTGGCCCACGGCGAGGTCCACGTACACCCGGAAGTCGCCGGGGTAGGTGTCGTCGTAGAACGTGGCCACGTAGTCGCCGGTCCGCGGAACAAGCAGGACTGCGTCGGACCGGGCGTGGAAAGCCGCTCCGGGCCGCGATATGAACGATCCCTTGGGCTGGAAGATCCACCAGCCGTGGCTGTCCTCGCCGAGGTAGCTGCCCGGTACCACCCAGTGCGCGCCACCGTCCCATTTGCGGTTCCGCGCCACCACAAGGTCCCCGGGTGCCAGGTTCCCGGGAGGTTCGGCCTCGTGCGGGATCACAGTTTTGGCAGGCTGCCCGTAGTCGGGTGTTCCTGGCCGGGCAGGGGACGTGCGAAAGGCACCTTGGTCCCCAAAACCTGGGCAACGACGTCGTGCGTGATCTGGCGGGCGGTCAAACCGACGCGTTCCAGCACCTGCGCGCGCGTGCCGTGGTCCAGGAACTCCACCGGCAGGCCCACCTCGTTGAGGGCGGTGTCCACACCCGCGGCGCGCATTTCCTGCCGGATGCGGGATCCCACGCCGCCGGCGCGGACGCCGTCCTCGATGCAGATGACCAGGCGGTGGCGGGCAGCCAGCGCAATGATGGATTTCCGGACCGGCAGCAGCCAGCGGGGGTCCACCACCGTGGAGCTGATGCCTTGGGCGCCCAGCCGGTTGGAAACGTCCAGGGCGAGCTCGGACATGGCGCCCACACTCACGATCAGCACGTCGTTTTCGCTGGAGCCCGCAGGACGGCGGGCCAGCACATCCACGCCGTCGCTCAGGCGCTCCAGCGCTTCCACTTCGGCACCCACGCTGCCCTTGGAATACCGGACAACTGAGGGCGCGTCCTTGATGGCCACGGCTTCGCGGAGTTCTTCGCGGAGCCTTGTGGCGTCGCGTGGCGCTGCCAGGTGGAGCCCGGGGACGATCTGCACCATGGCCATGTCCCACATACCGTGGTGGCTGGCGCCGTCGGGCCCTGTCACACCGGCGCGGTCCAGCACAATGGTGACGCCGGCCCGGTGCAGGGCAACGTCCATGAGCAGCTGGTCGAACGCGCGGTTCAGGAAGGTCGCGTAGACGGCGACCACGGGGTGGAGGCCGCCGAAGGCCATGCCGGCGGCCGAGGTGAGCGCGTGCTGCTCGGCGATGCCGACATCGAAGACGCGTTCCGGGTGCCGTGCGGCGAATTTGTGCAGGCCCACGGGAATGAGCATGGCACCGGTAATGCCCACGATGTCCTGACGCTCATCGGCGATCGCTGCGATTTCGTCGGCGAAGACCGACGTCCAGGACTGGGCGCCGCCTGCCTCCGTGGGCTCCCCGGTTTCGGGATCGATAATGCCAACGGCGTGGAACTGGTCGGCCTCGTGGGCGCGTGCCGGCGCATAGCCGTGACCCTTTTCGGTCATTGCGTGCACGATGACCGGGCCGGCGTAGTTCTTCGCCGTCGAGAGGGCGTGCTCCATGGCCTGGAGGTTGTGGCCGTCGACCGGGCCGATGTACTTCATGCCCAGGTCCTCGAACATGCCCTGCGGCGCCCACCAGTCCTTGATGCCCTTCTTCATGGCATGCAGGCTCCGGTAGGTGAACTGTCCCACGGGTCCGCCGTTTTGGAGCTTCCGCTTCCACCAGTCCAGGGTGCCTTCGTAGGCAGGGGCAGCGCGGAAGGAATCAATGGTGGGACGCAGGGAGGCGAGGTAGTCGGCGAAGCCGCCCACGGTGGCCGCGTATGAACGGCCGTTGTCGTTGACGACAATGACGACGCGGCGCTTCTTGTCCGCTGCGATGTTGTTGATCGCTTCCCAGGCCATGCCGCCGGTCAGGGCGCCGTCGCCCACCACGGCAATCACGTAGCGGTCGCCGTCGCCGGTCAGCTGCCGGGCGCGGGAGATGCCGTCGGCCCAGGACAGCGACGAGGAGGCGTGGGAGCTTTCCACGATGTCGTGCTCGGACTCTGCACGGTCCGGATAGCCGGACATGCCGCCTTCCTGGCGGAGGGTGCTGAAGTCCTGGCGTCCGGTGAGGAGTTTGTGGACATACGACTGGTGTCCGGTGTCAAAGACAATGCTGTCGCGGGGGGAATCAAAAATACGGTGCACGGCCATGGTCAGTTCCACGACGCCGAGGTTCGGTCCGAGGTGGCCACCCGTCTGCGACACGTTGCCGATCAGGAAACTCCTGACCTCCGCAGCCAGCTGGGACAGCTGTTCTTCGGTCAACTTGCTCAGGTCCTGCGGATTCCGGATGGTGTCCAAGATTCCCAACGGGGCCTCCTTCGGGTGGTAGACATGCCTTTTAACTCTAACGCCTCGACGGCGGGCAGGACGCAGGGACGGGGGGCCGCCACGCAAAAGCCCCGTCCTGTCGGTGACAGGACGGGGCTTTTGGTGGTGCCGGTTGTGACCTCTGCCGCTAGTTGGCGGAGATCTGGCGCAGCACGTACTGCAGGATGCCGCCATTGCGGTAGTAGTCCGCCTCGCCCGGGGTATCGATGCGGAGGACCGCATCGAAGGACTTGGCGGAGCCGTCTTCAGCCGTGGCGGTGACCTTGAGGGTCTTCGGGGTGGTGCCTTCGTTGAGGGCGGTGACGCCCTCGACTGCGAAGGTTTCCGTGCCGGTCAGGCCCAGGGTCGCAGCTGATTCGCCGGCCGGGAACTGCAGCGGCAGGACGCCCATGCCGATCAGGTTGGAGCGGTGGATGCGCTCGTAGCTTTCGGCCACGACAGCCTTGACGCCCAGGAGTGCGGTGCCCTTGGCAGCCCAGTCACGGGATGAGCCGGAGCCGTACTCCTTGCCTGCCAGGACCACCAGCGGGGTGCCGGCTGCCTGGTAGTTCTGGGCGGCGTCGTAGACATACGCCTGGGGACCGTCCGCCTGGGTGAAGTCGCGGGTGAAGCCACCCTCGACGCCGTCGAGCAGCTGGTTCTTGATGCGGATGTTCGCGAACGTGCCGCGGATCATGACTTCGTGGTTGCCACGGCGCGAGCCGTAGGAGTTGAAGTCCTTGCGCTCCACACCGTTGGCCAGCAGGTACTGGCCGGCCGGGGTGTCCGACTTGAAGGAACCGGCCGGGGAGATGTGGTCGGTGGTGACCGAATCGCCGAGCTTGAGCAGCACTCGGGCGCCGGTGATGTCCGTGACGGGCTCCGGCTTCGCCTTCATGCCGTCGAAGTACGGGGGCTTCCGGACATACGTGGACTTCTCGTCCCAGGCGAAGGTGTCGCCGGCCGGGGTGTCGAGTGCCTTCCAGCGGTCGTCGCCGTCGAAGACGCCCTCGTAGCCGCGGGCGAACATTTCCTTGTCAATCGAGGAGTCGATGACCTGCTGGACCTCGACCGGGTTCGGCCAGATGTCCTTCAGGAAGACGTCGTTTCCGGCTTCGTCCTGGCCGAGGGCATCGGTGTCGAAGTCGAAGTCCATGGTTCCGGCCAGGGCGTAGGCGATGACCAGCGGCGGGGAGGCCAGGTAGTTCATCTTGACGTCCGGGTTGATCCGGCCTTCGAAGTTGCGGTTACCGGACAGCACGGCGGTGACGGAGAGGTCGTTGGCCTGGATGGCCTCGGAGATTTCGGCGTCGAGCGGGCCGGAGTTGCCGATGCAGGTGGCGCAGCCGTAGCCCACGATGTAGAAGCCGAGCTTCTCCAGGTACGGGGTCAGGCCGGACTTCTCGTAGTAGTCGGTGACCACCTTGGAGCCGGGTGCCACGGAGGTCTTGACCCACGGCTTCGCGGCCAGGCCCTTGTCCACGGCGTTGCGGGCCAGCAGTGCGGCGGCAAGCATTACGGACGGGTTGGACGTGTTGGTGCAGGACGTGATCGAGGCGATGGACACCGCGCCGTGGTCCAGCTCGAACTCGCGGCCGTCCGCAGTGACAACGTGCACCGGGGTGGACGGACGCCCGTGCGCACCGTTGGCCGCGGACTCAACCCGCGCCGTTTCGGTGGTGTGCGAGTCAGCGTGCGTGAACGAGGGCGGATCGGAGGCCGGGAAGGACTCTTCCAGGGACTCGTCCACGCTGCCGTCTTCGATGCTCACGTAGTTGTGGATGTCCTTGCGGAACTGCTCCTTGGCATCGGTGAGCTCGATGCGGTCCTGGGGACGCTTCGGGCCGGAGATGGAGGGAACAACCGTGGACAGGTCCAGCTCGAGGTACTCGGAGAACTTGATCTCCTTGGAAGGATCGTGCCAGAGGCCCTGTTCCTTCGCGTAGGCCTCAACGAGGGCAACGTTCTCCTCGGACCGGCCGGTGAGGCGCAGGTAGTCGAGGGTGACGTCGTCGATCGGGAACATGGCGGCCGTGGAGCCGAACTCCGGGCTCATGTTGCCAATGGTGGCGCGGTTGGCCAGCGGCACTGCCGCCACACCTTCGCCGTAGAATTCCACGAACTTGCCCACAACACCGTGCTTGCGCAGCTGCTCGGTGATGGTCAGGACGACGTCGGTGGCGGTTGCGCCGGCCGGGATGGACCCGGTCAGCTTGAAGCCCACGACGCGCGGGATCAGCATGGACACGGGCTGGCCCAGCATTGCAGCCTCGGCTTCAATGCCGCCAACGCCCCAGCCCAGCACGCCCAGGCCGTTGACCATGGTGGTGTGCGAGTCGGTGCCGACGCAGGTGTCCGGGTAGGCCCGGACAACGCCGTCAACTTCACGGGTCATCACGGTGCGGGCCAGGTACTCGATGTTGACCTGGTGCACAATGCCGGTTCCCGGCGGGACGACCTTGAAGTCGTCAAACGCGGTCTGGCCCCAGCGGAGGAACTGGTAGCGCTCCCCGTTCCGCTGGTATTCGATCTCCATGTTGCGCTCCAGTGCGCCGGAGTTACCGAATGCGTCGATCTGCACCGAGTGGTCGATCACCATCTCGGCGGGAGCCAGCGGGTTGACCCTCTTGGGGTCACCGCCGAGCTCCTTGACGGCCTCACGCATGGTGGCGAGGTCTACAACGCAGGGCACGCCAGTGAAGTCCTGCATGATCACGCGCGCCGGCGTGAACTGGATTTCAGTGTCGGGCTGGGCGTTGGGATCCCAACCGGCCAGTGCTCGGACGTGATCGGCCGTAATGTTCGCGCCGTCCTCGGTCCTCAACAGGTTTTCAAGCAATACCTTGAGGCTGAACGGAAGGTTTTCTGCACCTTCAACGGAGTTCAACCGGAAAATTTCGTATTCGGTACCGGCTACATTAAGTTTGCCTTTTGAACCGAAGCTGTCCACAATGCTCATCGCAGGACTCCTCTCGCAACAGTTTCATCTTTGTCGCGCGGTAGACCGCTTGCTAGTTAGGTCATCCTAATTAGTACAAGGTCATACAAAAGAGCATGGGGTCAGCCGAGAATTCGGCGCGCGACGTGGGACTACTACGCCCATCCTAGTCACATCAGGCCGGGGGCGTCAGCAACGCCACTGTCTCCATGTGGTGGGTGTGCGGATACAGGTCGAACGCCCGCAGCCCTGCGAGCGACCAGCCGCCCTGCTGGAAGTACCCCAGGTCCCGGGCGAACGACGCCGGATCGCAGGACACATAGGCGACCGCCCGCGGCCCCGCGGCCATCAATTGGCTGACCACGGCCTTGCCTGCGCCGGCGCGGGGCGGATCAAGCACGACGGCGTCGAAGTTGCGGGGCTTCTGGCGCAGCACGCGCTCCACGCGTCCCTGCACGATCTCCACTTGCGGCGCCCCGTGGAGGTTCTTCCGTGCATCGCGGCTGGTGCCGGGGGCACCTTCAACGGACAACACCGAACCGGTGACCCCGACGGCGTCCGCAAGGGCGGCGGTGAAAAGGCCCGCCCCGGCATACAGGTCGGCCACCACGGCACCCGGCTCAAGGTATCCGCCGTCGTGCAGGAATTCTTTGACCGCCCCGACGAGGGTGTCCGGCGCGTCCCGGTGGATCTGCCAAAAGCCCTCCCCCGTGACTCGGTACTCGTGGCCGGCGGCCGTCTCCTGGACCCAGGTGCGGCCGCGCAGCTGCAGGGCCTCGCCCTTGGCCGGATCGAAGCTAGCCACCGAGACGTCGTCGGGAAGCTGCGCCAGGATGCCGCTGAGGCGCTTTGTGCGGGTGCCTGCGGCAGGGGCCAGGAGCACCAGCGGGCGCGACCCGTTGGCGGGCGCCGCCACTTCCACGCGGTCGACGCCCTGGAGGTCGATGTCCCAGAGCCTGAGCTCGTTGATTCCGGGCACGGCCAGGGGCATCTCGCGGATGGCAATGACCTGATCGGAACGGTGGGCATGCATGCCCAGCTTCCCGGCGGGCGTCACGGCAAAACTTGCCCGCGTGCGCCAGCCGAGGCCGTCGCTGCCTGCCCCGACAGCTTCCACTTCCGTAACGCGTTCGACGCCGGCGAGCCGCTTCAGCTGTTCCGCCAGGACTTCGGCCTTGAGGCTGCGCTGGCGTTCCAGGGACACGTGGCCCAGTTCGGCGCCGCCCACCGGCGGGTGGCCGTGGGACCAGGCGCGCAGGGAATCCGCCACGCGCCAGAAATGGGGCACGCGGTCGGGTGACGCTTCGAGCACCTCGACGACGTCGGCGCGCCAGAACTTGGATTCCTCGCCGGCGTCGGTCAGCCGGATCCGGACTTTTTCGCCGGGAATGGCGTGCCGGACAAACACCACGCGGCCTTCGTGGCGTGCCACGCAGTGCCCGCCGTGGGCTATCGGCCCGACATCCACCACGAGGTCGGCATGCGTGCGGGTCTGGGTCTCGGCGTTCATTGGATATCCTGCAATTTCTTTGCTTCTTCGGACGATTTCAGTTGCCAGGGGACGCTGGCGACCATAACACCCGGCTCGAAGTGGAGGCGGGTTTTGATACGCAGGGCGGTCTGGTTGTGGACCAGCTGTTCCCACCACTTACCCACCACGTACTCGGGGATGTAGACCACGATGAGGTCGCGGGGCGAATCCCGCCGCATGTTCTTGACGTATTCCATGATGGGGGTCACCGTTTCCCGGTACGGGCTGGCGAGGACCGTCAGCGGCACCGGAATTTCCAGTTTCTCCCAGTCGGCGAGGGTGTGCGCGGTTTCTTCGGAGTTGATGTCCACCGTTATGGCGTCGAGCCGCGAGGGCCGGGACGCCCGCGCATAGGCCAGGGCCCGCAGGACGGGCTTGCGGACGTGGGACACCAGAAGCACGGCGTGGACCCGGGACGGCAAGGCACGCGGCGAGGAATCCTCGTCCACCGCCAGTTCCTTGGCCACGTTGTCGTAGTGCGCGCGGATGCTCCACATGATGAGGTACAGCACGAACATCGCGAGCAGCGCGATCCAGGCCCCCTGCTCGAATTTGGTGATCAGCACGATGGTCAGGACCAGGGCGGTCATGCCGAACCCGATCATGTTGATGGTGCGCGACTTGAGCATCCGGCGGCGAACGGTCTTGTCCCGCGCCAGTTTGAGTTCGCGCCCCCAGTGCCGGACCATGCCCAGCTGGCTTGCGGTGAAGGAGATGAAAACGCCGACGATGTAGAGCTGGATGAGCTTGGTGACGTCGGCGTTGAAGGCCAGGATGAGCACCAGGGCGCCTGCGGCGAGGGCCAGGACGCCGTTGCTGAAGGCCAGGCGGTCACCGCGCGTGCGCAGCTGGCGCGGGAGGTAGCCGTCCTGCGCGAGGATGGATCCGAGGACCGGAAAACCGTTGAAGGCTGTATTCGAGGCAAAAACCAGGATGACGCCGGTTGCGGCAACCACGATGTAGAACAGCACCGAGCCCGGTCCGAAGATGGTCTGGGCGATTTGGCTGATGGCCGGGCTCTGGATGTAGCCTTCCGGCAGCGGCTGCCCGTTGACCAGGAATTCCGTGGCCGGATCCAGCACAATGTGCACCTTGGTGGCGTTGGCGAGGTAGATGATGCCGGCGAGCATCGCGGAGGCGATGACGCCCAGCAGCAGCAGAGTGGTGGCGGCGTTCTTGCTCTTGGGTTTCTGGAAATTCGGAACACCGTTGCTGATGGCTTCCACACCGGTCAGGGCCGCGGCGCCCGAGGAGAACGCCCGGAGCAGCAGGAAGGCGCCGGCAAGCCCCACCAGCCCCTCATCGAACCCGGCCGCCGGAACTATCGTGAAGTTCGCGGACGGGGCCTCGCCCAGCTGGCCGGTCGCCGCCTGGAAGACGCCGACGGCGGTCATGCCCAGGATGGACGCCATGAAGATGTAGGTGGGAACGGCGAAGACGCTGCCGGCTTCCTTGATTCCCCGCAGGTTCACCAGCGCCAGGATGACTACGCCGATAGTGGCAATCAGTGCCTGCTGGCCGTGAAGCGAGGGGACCGCGGTGGTGAGGTAGGTTGCCGCGGACGACATCGAGACGGCAACCGTGAGTACGTAGTCAACCAGCAGCGCGGATGCCACGGTCAGTCCCGCGTGCTTGCCGAGGTTGACGTTGGCTATTTCGTAGTCGCCGCCGCCGGACGGGTAGGCGTGGACGTTCTGTCGGTAGGAGGCCACCACCGTGAGCAGCACCACCATGACGGCGAGGCCCACCCACGGTGAAAAGGCAACCGCGCTCACGCCCGCCAACGCCAGGGTCAGGAGGATTTCGTCGGGCGCGTAGGCCACCGAGGAGAGGGCATCTGAGGCGAAGACCGGAAGCGCGATCCGCTTCGGCAGCAGGGTGTGGGCTAGCCGGTCGTTCCGGAAGGGCCTCCCCACCAGCACCCGCTTCACGGCATTCAATATTGTCAGCACGATGTTTCCTCGAGACTACATAAGAGCTCCACTGCTATGGAGCACTGAAGCAACCCTACGACATTGCTCCGGCGTAAGCTCCGGCAGGTCGTCAACGACGCGGTCAATCATGGCCTGCATCTGGTCACGACTCAATGCGTACCTCCAAGTTGCGGTGCCACTCAAGGTGCTCGCCCTCCCACATCCACGGCACGACGGCCCAGCACGTGCGGCAGATGACCTTGGCCTCAGCGAGACCCTCGTCGTCCATAAACTGCTCGTCGCGACTCATGCCGCCACCAGCGTTGCCGTCAGTAGCTCGGCCTCCACGTGAGCGCCCCACTGAGATGCCATCGCATCCCCGATACCTTGGAACGTCCTGCTGCGTTCTTTCCAGCGATTCGGCCCCGGGCTCATCATGTGAACCTTGTGAGTCTCCGACTTCGGAAGTGTCTTGAACTGCTCATAGACGTTGTCGGTCGATTCGAGCGCCGGCAGATTCTTCAGTCGGAAGCCGGTTCGCTTCGTTTCGAGATGGCCGAACTGCCAGGGCTGCACGAACTGTGTCGCACGCCCATTGACCCGCTCGATGCCGTGACCATGCATGACCGGATTCTCGACTGCGATATGCGGGACATCCGCATTCCACAGCAGATTGAAGAAGTCGGCAGCTTCCTGCATGTTGGCCCAGCGCTCCGCGTCAGGGACGGGAGTGCGGCCAGTCAGTGGCTTGCCGGTAACCGCTAGGTGACTAGCCTTCTGCTCGGCCGTCCAATCCATATAGAGATGCTTGGCGCCAGAGTTGCTGAGATACGTGCATGGCGGGTGAGCCACCATCAAGTCCCAATCCTGCTCGAGCATGTCGCGGACATCTCCGACATAATGCTGCGCGCCTGAGCGCTCACTCTCCAGCAAATCGCAGGACCAGGCATCCCAGCCACGAGCCGCGAAGGCGTCGCGAACGACGCCACTATATTCGCAAGCCACCAAGATGCGTGGCCTGTAGGTCAACGCTGCGTCAGTCACGCAGTCCCCCTTTGGGCATAAGAAAAGCCGCCCTCTTCGAGGCGGCTCAAGTTGTATGTTGTTGTGGCCAAAGCTGCTCAGCAGCCCCTGGCCCGTCGCCGAAACGGCCGCCGCTCAGATAACTGCCGCGATTGACTTCACCCAGCAGCGCGACGAATCCCGCGCCCAGCTTCATCGCAACCACGCCAGCCAGCGGCGTGCTGCGAATGTCGGCCACGTCGCCCGTGCCCTTCAGCTTGCTCAGCCTGTTCAGCACGCCAACCATCAGCGTGGTGCCGGCAACCGGGTCGCCAGCCTCCCCTGCTAGATCGTCAACGCGAGACCAGATGTTGTCGTATTTGCCACTGGGGTCAGCGTCATGCAGATGCCCGAGTTGCTTGTCGCCGTAAGCCACCACCAAGTTGCCCCAGGTAGCCGCCCCCGTCTCGGGGTGAACTCCAGCAACTGCCTCCGAGTGAAGCGCAACCCCGACCCTCGCATCAGCTGCCCTACTCGACTTGCGAAGGGCCGTACTCAACTCAGCAGCATGGTCGCGGGTGATGGAGAGGCTGATCGACTCGGGACTAGGTAGTAGCCCTTCGATGACTGCCACGCCGCGACCGGCTGCGTACCTGCCACAGCCGTAGGCCAGCAGCATGCCGGCGGACAGGTCGGCACTCGGCTGGTACGCCAGCATCACGACCGGAGGATGCTCGATGCGAGCAGCTTCCTTGGAGATTTCGACGGCATTCGTCAGCAGATTCGCTAACGTGATCGGATTGATGGAGAGGCTGACGCTGGTCAATGAACGCCGTCAATCAGCGCATTGAACTCATCCCGCGACAGGCCGGCGGCTTGCGGCGGTAGCGAGGCGGCCAACTGCTTTTCGCAGTAGGCGTCGATGATCTCCATGGCGTCATCCGCCGACCCCTCGAAGCCGATGCGGAAGCCTTGGCCGTAGTTGATGACAACCATGCCGGTCGGCTTGCCGTCGAGGTCCATGTCGTCCTCGATGCCATGAATGGATGTCAGCGAGATGCGGGCACCCGGGAAGGCGATTAGGTCGTGGTAGCTCATGCGTCCACCAACTCGGCGTCGTGGCGAGCAGACAGCTGCTGCAGGGTGCCGTGCCACGAGTGGCCGGCCTGGTCACAGTCGTCGATGGTCATCGCCAGCTCGTAAGCAGACGGCGTCGCGATGTCCAAAATGATGAGCCAAGGCTCGATGCCCAGCAGTCGCGCCGGGTCGTCTTCGGTGAGCAGCTCGTCAATGATTAGCTCGAGCACGCGGTCATTGAGGGTTAGCATGCTGGCTTCGTCATTCAGCGGGCGGATGGCCCACTCGAAGGCGTCGAGGATGTCGCGGTCAGTGAACTGCAGTCGCGGGCTCATGCTGCTGCCTCGGGAGTGAACAGGAAGGTGACGTCCTGAAATCCGAGCTGCTTGATTGCCGTCGGCGAGACCGACTCATCGGCGCTGGCCTGCAGCGCTGCCTTGAGCTTCAGCAGATTGTCAGCCTGGCGATTCTCAGATGCAGGCGAGCCGGCGTTCGGTGCACAGTAGAACTTCAGCTGGTGATACCCGCCCTTGATGCCTGCGGGGACGTCGTCACTGGCGACGGGCTGCCCTGCGTCCAGGCGCTTGCGGATGATGGTGCTGAACTGGCGGAACCCTTCTGCATGATCTTCCAGCCACGCGTCGCGGGAGCCCTCCAGCTTCTCGTCGAGCTCCTCGGCGCGAGTAATGGCCTTGCCCTCCAAGTCGCGCAGCAGGTTGTCGATGCGAGTGATTAGGTCAGATGTCTTGAACTTCAAGGTGATTCTCCCCCTGCTTGATGTATTCGGTCGCGTCTAACGCGTCCAGCTCTTGGATGGTCAGCGCCCGCCAGGGGCGCCGCATGATCTCGGCTAGCGAAATGGTTGCCTGCGTGACATCGATGCTCACGGCCGCACCTTCACGAATCGCTTGAAGCTGGCGTCAATGAGGGTCGGCTTGCTTGGCGTGCCGTAACCCGATGAATTGCTGACGTCGACGCGCAGCTTCGTGGGCACGTCGGTCATGTAGTCAGAGCCCCGATATGCGGGCTTCTGGTGGGCCGGGACAATCTCGATGACGTAGCCGACGCGCAGGCCGCTGCTGCGGCCGTCAGTGGCTGCGTAGGCGATCTCGTCACCCTCTCGCACCATCTCGCCGCGAAGGTCAATTGCGTAGTCGTCCTGGCTCATCCCGTCACCGACTTGGCGTAGTTGACTGCCAACTGCTCAACCGCGAACTGCTTGAATTCCGAAGCGGTTAGCACATTCCAGATGCCACTCTTGGACTCCCAAACCGTTGCCCACGGTTTCTCATCAAGCAGCATGATCTACCTCCAACGAGTCGGCTACGTCCATGCCGATGTCGTTCGCAATGACCAGCGCGTCGGCTACTGCCGTGCGGCGGATGTCAATCGGATGGTCGGCCGGCACATGCAGCGTGTGGCCGCCGATGGAAAGCATGTAGGTGTTGCGGCCGTCGAACGCGACCGATTCGAGGTGGCCCATGACCGTGACCCCGTCAATGGACTTGGCTTGTGCGAGCTGCCCGACGTTTCTGAGCTGAATGCCCGAGGCGATGATCTTCATTTGATTCCCCAGTGGTTACGAAAAAGGGAGCCGCCTGAGTGCGACTCCCTGGTGTTACGTTGCTATTCGTGGCGGCAGCAGCATCTC
Organism: Arthrobacter sp. GW460-12-1-14-TSB2; assembly: GCF_059423525.1. Lineage (NCBI taxonomy): Bacteria > Bacillati > Actinomycetota > Actinomycetes > Micrococcales > Micrococcaceae > Arthrobacter > Arthrobacter sp. GW460-12-1-14-TSB2. The sequence goes on along the minus strand of NZ_JBWKYC010000002.1, from coordinate 197,062 downwards.
GCTACCCCGCCGCTTTCTGTATCGACGATGGCGCCGCAAGCGGGCCACGTCACGTGATCTTCATGCTGCTGGCCATGAAAGTGGCCGCAATGGTTGCAGTGCCGCATCGTTGAGGCCTCTCGGCTACTTGTTGGCTTCGAGCCACTCGTTGAGATAGTCGCGCAACTGCTCAACCTCGAAGGCGTCGAGTATGGAGTAGCGACCTCTCGTGGATATCTCGAGGAAACCGTCGCCCGGCCATGCGTTGATGTCGCGACCCCGCAAGACCGTCACTTGATGCCCGTCACGTCGACAAACCTTGGCGCCTTGGTGTAGTTGGCGCGTTTCTTCGCTCGCTCCTGGCGGGTAAGTGACGTCCACTCGGCAACCGTCAACTCCCAGGCGCTGATGATCTTGAGCTCCAGAACCGACATCGGCTGCTCGGTTGCTGTCGGGCGCGGCCGGGACGGCCTGCGCCACAATGGGCTAGGCATCCGACTCCTCCTTGAAGTAGTCATGAAGCCGGCCAACGAAGTCGCGGACCTGTTCCAGCGTCCCGTCAACTCTCGCCGCGTCAACGATGCAGCTCAGCTGCAAGTGGCCATAGGCGCCCAGTTCATCGAAGCCGCGTACTGCGCCGTGAAGGAACGATGCCTGCTCGACGTTGTCCCAGTCGAAGAAGTGGCGGCCGAGCTCCCAGTGATTGATTTTCGTCGAGGTCTCAACCTCGATTGCCGCCGTCACTTACCCAGCTCGTAAATCTCGTCGCGGAGTATGGAGATGCGCTCTTTGCCGTTGGCAATGGCCGTTCCGGCCGCGTCCAGCTCCTTGAGCGCATCCGCGTAGCGCCCCAGGTCGGAGGCCAGCTTGTGTGTTGCCTTGTGAAGGTCGGCATACTTCCAGCCGATCAGCCACCAGTCGGGCTCGTTCTTTTGCTCGTCGATCATGGTCAAGCCGGTGTTTTCGTCCTGATTGCTCACTTGGCACCCCGCGTCTCGATGCCCTTGATGGCCTCGTCGATAGCCTCCCAGTCGACGGGCGCCGCTCCCTGCGGGTCCGGCGAGTAGAGGTAGTCAAGGAAGCCGGAGCGCGTCTGCGCTTCGTTGCGACGGTTAGCCTCGGCAGATACCTGCGCATAGGTCCCAACCAGTGGCCGGAATGCTGTCGGCACGAGCGGAAGCTCGTTCAGGCGGCCCTCATGCTCGGTCAGCTTGCCGAATGACTTGATGAGTCCGCGCCGTGACGCCGCCAACTCGTACACTGCCTCGCCCTTTGATTCGGGCGTCGGCTCAATTACTGCGTTCATGCTGCAATCCCCTCAATTGGAAACAACCAGGCTCTCGCCGTGGCCTTCGCTTGTTGCAATTCGTCACGCGACCATCCGAATCGGTCGCTCGTTACTGCTGGCAGCGGGCTGGTCATTCGGCGCTTGTCGGGCCTCGTGATTAGCTCGGCCAGCGGCGTGCGGCCACCGGCCTGAAGCCGGGCGTACTGCTTGCCGTCGACTTCCGCCGTCTCGTAGCCCTTGGCCTTCAAATCAATCGCCCGCGCCCCGGCACGAGTCACTACGCGCCCGACTTTCGTGACCTGGCCAATCAGAAACCAGTGACCGGGATACCGGCGCAGCTCCCGAATAACGCGGCTCAGTTGCCCCTGCTTACTGTGCTCGTCATACTCGCCGCCGAAGTCGCTTTGATACCCGTCAATCAGGCTCAGGACGCGCTTCTGTCGGCCGCTAAGCTGCTTCAAGCTTCTGCCCTCCGACCAGCCATTCGTAGGCTGTTACGCAGGCGTCTGACAGCTCGGCGATAGTCCATCCGAACTCGTCGCTCTTCAGCATCGGCAGCGGATCGTGGTAGCTGGTCGGCCTCTTGCGAGTGACCAAATCTGACAGCGGCAACCCGCTGGGATCAGCGAGCCGCCCGTAGATTTTATTGTTGACGGTCTCCGCCTCGAAGCCGTTCCTGCGCATGCTGCGCTTGTCGAGGCCGACGGTGATCGCGTTGCCCGTCTCTGTGTAGCGCATCACTTCGCCGACGATGAACCAGCGGCCAGGGTTAGCTTCCAGCCAGCCAGCTGCCAGCGTTGTAGCCTCCCCTGCTCCGCCGTCAGAGCGGCCCTCGTTATGGCCGGCAGCGCACTGCTCAACCAGCGACAGGATGCGGTAAGCCGTCACCTGACGACCTCAAACCAGTCGGCGGACTCGATCTTCATTCTTGCGGCCGGCGTGATGGTGCTGACGACCTTGGCCACCCAGTAGCCTTCTTCTTGCACGATGTAGCTAGCGGCATAACCCTTGACCTCTGCCAACTCGAGCCATTCGGGGAATGCCGGGCAGTTGCCACCAGGGCGGCGCGAGCGGAATGTGGTTGCGAATTTCATGACTGCGGCTCCGGTTCGTAAAGGACCGTTGCGGGGAGCGGAATGTCAACGCTATCCATCCAGATAGGGCCGGCGTTGTGGACCTCGCAGACGCTCGCCCACGGCTCAACATTGTCCCCATCGCTCACCCATGGCGTGCCATCCCGATCGAGGATGGCCGACTTCGCCGGCAGCGCGTCCAGCTCCTCGGCGGTCGTGATGGCGCGGGGCTTCCGGTAACCAGCGGCGAGGAGGTGTTCCGCGACCGCCTCCACGGGGGTGCCGCGCTTGATGCACGTCGTCGGTTCGTCGCTGGAATCGTTCTGGTTGTAGGAGAAATCGGCATCGCCTAGAGTGTCGGCCAAATCCTCAAACTGTTCGCCTCGGCTGCTCATGCCGCCGCCATCACAGCGTTGCTCTTGCAGGTCAACGGAGGCACCGGCTGGAAGTAACGCTCCAGCGTCGACTTGGCACTCATGTACTGGCCGACCAACCGCTCACCTTCCCGCTGATCGCGGTTGCGCTGCGCCTCGATGAGGAGCGCGTCTATGCGGTGAATCAGCGCCGTGTTGCGGGCGACAATCTCGCGGATGGCGGCAGAATGCTGCTGCTCTTTCCGAACTGCGTCCATGCTAAATCCGCTGCACTCAGCCTTTTTGCTGTAGGACGCGGCCTTCTTGCCGGGCTCACTGGTCAATCCCAGCATGCGCCTGGTCTGGCTGCGGATATTGCGAAGTACCCGGTTGTCCGACGGCGTCAGGCTAGTGAAGTATGGCGCTCCGTTTGGCAGGATGTATTTCACGTGGTCACTGCCAGTATGCCCTTCGCGGACAGCTCCAATCGAAGCCATGTACTCTTCTACTTCTCTTGACAAACTACTCATTTTGATAAGCTCCCCAGCTCTATCGGTGTGCGGCAATTTGCCGCCGTGCTGCGGAACGCGGACTGATTGCGCTCCGTGCAGTTGCTAGATGCCAGCCTCCGAATGGGCGGGTGGCATCTCGTAGGCCGCGCGAGAATCGAACTCGCCTCACTGCCGCCGTCGCGGCGTCCCGTCACCAGATGGGATAACGGCCTATCGCATGGCTAGAGCTCCATGCAAAATGCCACCCGGTTATGAGTGGCATTGATCCTGTTATGAAGTTGTTTTGATGGGCTACTCGTCGCAGCATCCGGCCGGGCCGAATGAGTATGCGGACTGTTTGCGCTTCGGGTCCCACATGACGGAGCAGTTCCCGTTTGAGCATGTTCGGCGCTCGACCCTCGCGTCCCGCTCGTCGAACCACGCGGACACTTCGGGGCTGTTTTCTCCGAATGGATTCTCGTCAGTGGGCGCAGGGCCGGGGAAATTGCGGATCAGGTCAAATAGGCGCCTGTCCTCGTTCCTTCGAACCCTCAGGTGGTCATACCGTCGCTTGCTCATGGAACCAGCACCCCTGCCAGCCAGATGACCGGAAGGCACAAGACGAATGCTGTGCAGCAGATCATGAACTGCTCCCAGCCGGCCCTACGCAATCCAGTCACTAGCCTTGGCCTCGCGCCATTCACGAGCCGCCTTCGACTCTGTGACCGGGTTATTGAGAACTGCTTGCAGGCTGGCGTGAAACTCCTTCTCCGGTTCATCGACGATCATCTCGACGGCAGCCTCAGCAGCCGCCAGCCATCCAGCTGCCGATTCGTTCGACTCAGCGTGCAAATCGAACTCGTAACCCCAGAGGCTCTTGGTGTGAGCCGCGTAGAGCCGCTGGGCTAGCTTGTCGATGTTGACCTGGCGCCATGTGGGCCGCTCGTATTCGGTCGGTTGGATCGTCATGCCGCTTCCTCCCTGATGCTGTAGTTATTGAGGCCCAACTGCTCTGCTACGCGCTCGGCGCGCTCCTTGCTGGCGAATACCGCGCCTACGGCAAAGTCGCGGCCGACGTCGATGATGAACACCGGGTTGCCGGGCGTCGGAGGATGCTGACGCGGCGTGCTGAGAATCTGCTGCTCGATCTCGTTCACGACTGGCCGCCGATCAATGCCAACAGCCGCTTGCCGTCGCCCTGATTGAATGACTCCCGAGCCGCTTCGCGCTCAGTCGGGCTCAGCCAGCCGAGGTCGGTCAGCCGGCTGAAAAGGATTGCGCGGCCGTCCATTGCGTCATCCGAGTCCGGGTTGAAGATGTCGTACTCAGTCGCCACGGTCTGGATGGTGGCCAGTGCGTCTTGAAGGTCAATGTCGATGGCCGCAAATGCGCCCATGGCTAGCTCTCTTTCGTTTCAGTTGCTTGTGCTACCGGCATTGCCAGCAGATGTGATTGATGGAGCGCTCGCGATTGTCGGCTTCGCGCTCGGCTTGGTAGTCGGCGCATGTTTTCTCGCCGTGAGTGTCTTCGCAGCGGTGGCAGTAACGCTCCGGTGGCATTACAGCCAGCCGCGTGAGTAGCCAAGCTGCAGCAACTGCCCGTAAGCGGCCACCGCGTCGGCCGGTGCCTTGGTTACGTCGATGCCCTGGAAGCCGTCGCCGTTGCGGCTAATCGCCCCGCAGACTGCAAACAACTCGTTGTAGCGTCGAATGTCGGCCACGAAGTGGGCCGGCGCAGCTAGTTGCAGCATCAGGACTCCTCCGCATTCAGCAACTCGGCGCGGGTCAGTGCGCCAGCTTCAGTCAGCCAGATCATGTCGCCGTTCTTGTCGCTGTAGTACTCGTAGGGGCCACCGACGCGGCCCTCAACATTCCGCAGTGCGAACCAGTTGCGCCGGCCGGACCCGTTGTTGCCGACGGTCCAGGAGGTTAGATTGCTCTGCCGCTCGATGTTCAGCGCCCGGTGTCGCTCTGTCAGGCTCTCTCTAGTGCTCATGCTGCTATCTCCAGTTCGGGTTGAATGTGCTCATGCCGACTGCCGTCGGCTACGCGGTGCAGGTAGTCCTGGTGCTCAGAAGTGGTTTCCCATACGCCGTCATTCCAGCGGTGCAACCACCACCAGCCGCGAGTTGGATGCTTGTCCAACAACTCCCACTGGCCAGCGCTTCCGCCGCTTAGGTTGCAGGCGACGGCCATGCCTGGCTTGATGTCCGCTGCTTTCAGTGCCATATCACGCCGCCTTTGCCGTTGTGAGCGCTTGAAACTCTTCGATTGTCCAGAGTCGCGGGCAGGCTTTTACGCGCCGTCTACCGCCGTTGCTGATGGTCGTTCGAGCCAGCGCCTTCAACAACTTGAGATCGTCGGTAACCGCTGCATTGAAGAACAGGCGAAAGCTGGTGCCGGGGATGGTGATTACGTGAGTGTGGCTGGCGTTCGGCTCCAGCTTGGCAACCGGGTGACCAAGTGGGGCGGACGCGGGACTGGTGTAATATCCATCGCGCTTAGTGTTCCAAGTGCTCATCGTTCCGACTCCTCTTCTAGCAATTCGATTAGCGGGCTCATGTCGGCCCGCAGTTGGTCTAGCACCTGGTCATATAGCCGCTGAGCTGCCTTGGCGCTGAAGCGGGTAGCGGCGTAGCTCCCGAGCTCTCTGCTCGGCATGCCGAATCCGTGGCGGCTTGCTGCGAATCCGCCCTCAAACCGCTCTTCAGAAGTGGAGAGGGTCACACGGTAGCTTTTTGACTCGGCGTCATGTCGCACGGAGAACGTCAGCTTGACGCCGTAGCCGCTGTCGTTCGGCGACTCGCCTAAGCGGTGGAATCCTTCGACGGCGCGGCCCTCAACTCTGGCGGTGCGGGCGAATGAAAGCAGGGCATTCAGCGCCTGCTGATGCACGTTCACCGGACCTGATCCTGATAGAACGCAATGCAGTCCGCGTTGCCGGGATCGGGCAGGCCTGCCCCATACAGCATGGTGGCGACGACTTCCAGGAGTCCGGCCGGGTCTTCCCACCTGTCGGCGGAGCCGAGGAGGATCGCGATGTTGCGGAGTGTGGCCGACTCGCGATCTAGTTGTGCGTCGGTGCGGTCGGGCCATGAGTTTCTAGTTGCCATGATGCTTGCCTCTCGTTTAATTGTCCCCACCCTGGGAACGACAAAGCCACCAGGCATTGCTGGTGGCTAAGTTGCTGCAAGGGTGCTGTTATGCCATATCGTCAAGCGCTTTCGCTGCACGTTCTCGCGACTCGGCGCCCTCGTAGACGAGCCGGCCCCGCTGCCATGCGTCAAACGTCTCTTGCGGCGCATAGCGGACTCGAATAGTGCCGAGTAGCCGCCCGTCGCGGTAGACGTTTGTTGTTGCGGGATCCTTGCTATCCGCGACTAGTTCAATGTTGCTCATGCTCTTACCTCTCCAAGAACTCGTACCGTTGTCAGTGGCAACAATGCGGCATCCGCGATTTGCTGCCAGCTACAGCCCTCTTCGAGGGCGGCGGCTATCTCTAGTCGCAGGTTGCCTGATGCGGCGTTGTCAGTGCTATCCAGCGGCTGATGGAAGCGGAACTGACGCCCTGCCGCCCGGAGGAATATCCAGGTGCTAGGCGTCATGCTGTGGCCCGCTCCGCTGCTTGCTCCCGGGCGATGAGCTCTAGCAGCTTGCTGTCATAGCTGCCGGCTTCGGTATCGCGAGGGTCCACAGTGTCCAGCCACTCTTCAGCCGCTGCCAGTGCCGCAGGGTAGCGGCGCTCCAGCTCGCCGGACGTTGCCCAGTGAGCCTCTCGCTGACTCTTGGTGTCCGTCCGGTAGTCCGTAGCCTGATAGCCGCGCAGATCGGCTATCAGGCTCTCCGTGGAGTAATCCTTGACCATCTCCCGCAGTCGCCTGCCAAGCTCGACGCCAAGTTCGACCATGACGCGGCTCTCGGCTTCGTCGCGGTTCGGCTTGGTGTCCAGGTCATCAGCCGCCTGCATCAGCATGCCTAGTGGCATGGCGCGGACCTTGGCAGTCAGTTGGGCTCTAAGGGTTGCTGAGTTGCTCATGGCCTATGCCTCTTCCAGGTTGTCGGCGAGCCACGTTGTGGCCAGCGCTTGCAGTTGCTTGGTGGTCAGGTAGACGGGCTGGAATGACGTAGCCGCCTGCAGTCGGTTGTCTGTGATTGTGTCGATCTCCACGCCGGTATCGTCCAGCGTGATGTAGACGCGGGCTCCGCGCTGCTGGAATGTGTAGCCGCCGCTGTGCTTGATTGTCGGTAGCGGGGTGAAGTGGCCTTGAACTCGCTTGCTCATTGTCTTGCCTCTCAGTTGCTTGGTTGCTTAGTTGATTGGCCGGTATGCCATGCCTAGCGAGGGGACGCGGAGCGTCCCACTCCCAAAGCAAGATGCACCGGAGCTATGCCCGCTGCGCTGCGACCATGTGGAATGCATGGAAGAGGCCGGGGAAGTTGTTGGATTCAATGGCGAAGTATCCGGGCGTGAACTGCGGAGCGCTGCCCTCGTATGCGGCGAAGTACTCCGGGGCCGTTGTGAACTGGCCGCTAGGTGCGGGCTCAGTGGGGAACCTGTTGCGGTAGGAGTCCCACGCGTCCGCTTCCAGCTGCGCAACAGTCAAGCCGCGCACTCCGCTGGGCTCGGAAGCGGTGGACTCCGCTACGCTCTCGGCTATCGGCGCGGCTGCTGTAGCGGAGGGAATCAAGCTGCCCGCTAACAACAGCAGGGCGACCAGGATAGCCGCCAGCGATGCGCAGTTGACCTGCTCGCGGCGGTTCATGCCGTCACCATGTCAATGCTGTAGACGGCGCCGGCGACTGTGACTGATTCGCCCGGCTTGATCTTGCAGGCTGTCTGCGCGGTGCGCTTGTCGCCGTATCCGTTGTCGTAGATCGAGTAGCTAAGGAACAGCTGCGCGTCTCTCAACGTCGGGTGAACATGTTCAATGACGCGGCCCGAAGGGTGCGCGGCTGTCAATCTAAGTGCTTTCGTTGCCATGGTGCTTGCCTCTCGTTGTGATCGACTGATCGATCAGTGGAAGTCAAAATAAGAGGAGGGCCGCATTGCTACGGCCCTCCTGGTGAGTATTGACTGATGAATGTTAGCCACGTAACAAATAGCTGCGCGGCCTTTGAATTGAGTTCATTGTTTGCCTATTCAGTTGTTATTCAGTTGTGGTTATGCAAGCGACTAGTCGCCGTGCCGCGTCCTGGCTAAGTGAGGCCAGCTACTCAATCCCGAGACCGGGGAGAGACGAAGTCTGAATTGACGGGCTACCAATTATGAAGTTATGTCAATGACAAGTCATTGATGTGTAATTCGGTGAATTGAATGCGACAGACAATGTTTACTGCCCTGCATTCAATTCGAATTCTAATTTCACTGCCGATCAAATCCCTTTACCTAATTCTGTAACATGTCCGCTTTATCGCGACTATTCTCATGTCCCTGGAATCGTGCAACTCATGTAGCCTTTATCCGCTCTTCAGCGTGGGCCGGAGTCGTATCTTCGATTTGATCCGTTGATTATTTAGTTCTCAAACAACCTGCCGTTTCAGTTCCGCTTATCCCTGGGGACTTGCTTTCCTGCCGGCCTTACCTGTCTAACTGTAATCGATTGATCGATCACCGTCAACCTGGCTGCTTCGCTTAGCTGGAGAGTTTGGCTGTTAGCCCTTAGCTACCTGCTTCGCTTGGCTTGTTCCTGCCCTGCTGATAACTCCACTGTAGTCGATTGATCGATCACTGTCTAGTGGCTGAGCACGAGAGTTGAAAACTAGGCAGCTCACTGATCGATCAATAGCCTAGTTCCGCGTTACGCTGGTGTCATGGAACCTACAGAAGTGGCACAACTGATAGCCAAGACTGGGCTACAGAAGAAGGAGATAAGCGAGCTACTCGACATACCGCCGGCTACTCTCAACCGTTACAAGAATGGCGTGGGCCACATGCCAGAGGAGAAGCTAGAGGAGCTGCGTAAGCTGGCCGGCGGAGCCAGGCCAGCGCTTAGGGCGCTGGGCACACGTAAGCCAGCTGCAGCTGTACTAGCAGAGGTGCCAGCTACGGCCCTGATAGAGGAGCTGGCAAGGCGTGCGCGTGCCGGGCGTATCAGTGAGCCTGGTGCTGGCAGCTTAGATGCACGTCGTCCACTTAGGGCGGTGGCGTTCACTGATGTTGCCGACGACTAGACCCGGGCCGTTGCCGGCCACCATCCAACCAGCCACATGAGGCGAGCTACTAACACCAACGTAGCTCGCCTCTTCTATGCCCACTGCGTGCCTCCCTGCCGCGTGCGGATAGCAAAGTGGCACCCACTCCCACACTGCCACTGCCAGGCGCTTAGAGGGGCTGTTGCGGGCTTCTCAGCGGCAATTGCGTGGCAGGGGGTGGGGGGAGCCCCCCGAGCGCGCCGGCGCCCCTCCCCGGGCGTCACAGCGCCTGACTGATTGTACGGGTTCCAGAGTCTGCGAACTGAGCGCCTCGACCCCCATTCCGGCACTCACTCCCAGCTTATGGCTGCGAGGCTGCGAGAGGTGGTGTAGAACGCCGCTGAGCTACCAGTGAGCGCAGTACTAGAACTCCTTTGGGCAGGCAGTGGACGCAGCGTAGTCGATGATCGCGTCCTGATCGGCGGACGACAGCTTGGATTCGCTGGCTCGTACCGCCATCTTGTCGATGGCCTTCTCGTCGCTCATCTTCGCCAGGTCAGAGCACAGCTGGTCGGCCATTGCCCGGCCTTCTGCGGCGCTAACGGAGGTCACGTGCAGCGCAGGCGCCGCCTTCGGCGCGCTGCAGGCAGAGAGGCAGCAGGCGGCCAGCAGGAGTGTCGCAGCGGCGGTCGACGAGAGGCGTTTCATGGGCTGATCGTAGCCTATACTCAACCGTTACCAACTCGTTACATTGGTTGATGTCGGGTTTCCCAGAAAATGACTCCCTTATCCGAGTAGAGAGTAAGTAGTTAAGAGAGTTGCGAGTTGCCAGCAAGGTTCAGCAGGCGGTGGGCGAAGCCCACTAAGCCTGTCTGCTTGTTGAGTTCAACAGAGTAACTAGCTAGCCCTTCAAGCCTCCGGGCTTCGCCCTCGGCTTGAAGCTACTGCTGACTGATTATCAGACCTCAGCCATTGCGAGTTGATTTGTCCTCGCCCATCGACCGCTTGCCTTGTCAGGGGCAAGAGCCTGCAGACGGATTGATCCCCGTCGTGGCAGGCATTTTTCATGTCCTACTGACATAGGAGATTCAATGACCTTTGCCCTTAATGACAGCCGACTACCTGCCCGCTTCTGGAAGAAAATCTCCCTGGCGCCAGGCGGATGCTGGCTCGTAACGAGGGGCCTGAATGGCCATGGCTACGGTCAGATATCCATCGACCGAATGGCATGGTATACGCACAGACTGGCCTACGAGATGCTGGTAGGGCCAATCCCCGATGGACTCTACATCGACCACCTTTGCCGCAATCGGGCGTGCTGCAACCCGGCCCACCTCGAGGCTGTAACGAACGGCGATAACGTCCCGCGAGGCGAGGCGCCGTCAGCGAAGTTTGCACGAGCCACCCATTGCATCCATGGCCACGAGTTCACTGATGACAACCTCGTAAAGTCGAAACTCCCCCATCGGGCATGCCGGACATGCTCGCTTGGCTACTGGGCCGCCGCAAACGCCCGCCGCAAGGCGGAGCGAGGGGCGCTAGCACTAGCCTGCTAAATCACCACCGCCGACTCAACCCCTCGGGGCCGTCGGCCCACCTAACCCGTCAGCGGGTTGATTCCCTGCTCAATGCTTGCTGGACCGGCGCCCTCTCCGCCGCAGCTTCCCAGGCATGTTGGTTGAATCCCCGCTGACGTTTACCAGCCAGCGCCACATGGGCGGCCGTAGAGCCGCGTCCATAGCCTGGTTGCCCCATCCCGTAGGAGTGACTGCGGAGCAGCGCAATGAGGCGTGCTCACCGGCTCCTACGGGTCTGAATTGACCGGCACCTCTGCCCAGCAAAGCGACTCGTCGCAACGCTGGTGCAAGCGCATGGCCGTCAAGGCCGGAGTAGCTAACCGGGACCGGGTCACACGATGCTGTCGCGTGGGTCTTCGGTCGACAGCGAGCTGAATGAGGCGCCACCAGGCGCTTGGCATATGCGCCCGGGTTCGAGTCCCGGGCAGCTCACGCTTGGGCGAAGGTGACGATGCCCATGGGAAGCACAAATGAGCGTGCGAAGGGTGACGACCCGAGTTCCCGAAAATAAGTGTCGCGGTAGAGGTTGCGTCCGAACCAGCGGGCAAGTTCCGGGTGCAACTCCCGGCAACCTTACGAACGCCATGCTCAAAGGCGTGCCACGCCGGCAACGGTTCCAGATGTGGCGAATATATGAGCGATAGCGAACGAGCTCCCTGGAGGTCACTATCTCCCGCGCAGGGTCACGCGCAATGGGCTCGCCGTGAGGCGCCTACTGAGCCGGCAAGTCACCGCGACCTGAAATCGCGTTGATGATACTACCGGCTTCCATTCTTTTGAGAGGGAATTAGAAGTGTTGACTTACAAATTCATTTGGTGGTTCGCAATTGCCTATTTCAAGGTGCAATTGAAGCGACTCTTCCGCATCAAATAGATTCACAATTCGCTTGAGAGGGCGGCAATTGACTACTGAACGACGCACAATAGAATTCCACGAAGCATTCGGGCATCCGGTACGCAGCAATCCCACGACGCTTTCTCGCGAAGAGGCCACGCTTGCGCTGGCCTTGATCGAGGAGGAGTTCTGGGAGCTGGCCGAGGCGCTATTCCCGAATGCCAAGGGCATCTACCTGGCCAGCCACGAGGATCACGAGACGCTTTCCGGCGAACTCGCGCTTTACCCCCACGCTTACAAGTACGAGCCGGACCTCATCGAGTCGGCCGACGCAGTCGCCGACCTCGACGTTGTCATCAACGGCTTCGGCATTCGCTCCGGCCTCGACATGCAGTCACTGAGCCGCGAGGTGTTCACCAGCAACATGAGCAAGCTCGATGCCGACGGCAAGCCGATCTACCATCCCAATGGCAAGATCGCGAAGAGCGACCTCTTCAAGCAGCCGAACATCGCAGCGGCCCTCGGCCTGGTGAACGCATGATCGCCCCGAGCGTGGGTCGCATCGTCCACTACCACTCCTACGGGACGCCGGGCGGAGAGTATCTGCCAGAGCCTCGCGCGGCCATCGTGACCGCCGTCAAGCGAGTTGACCGCAGCGGCGGAGCGCCGCCCATTTGGCACGCCTCCCTCGCTGTCCTGAATCCGACCGGCATGTTCTTCAGCGAGAACGTCTGGCACTCGGAAGAACCGAAGCCTGGCCACTGGTCCTGGCCACCCCGCGCCGTCGCAGCCGTATGAGCGACTCCGCGCCCCGAAGGCAGATCGTCCTCGTCACCGAGGGTGGCGCCGTCATAGGGCCATATGAGGTGACGCAGCTCGAGCAGTATCGGGTCGGCGTTGACATCGACCAAGTCACAGTGACCGTCAAGGGCGCTGATTGAGCTTCGAGCACTACCTCGCGGCATCGAACCAGTCTTGCCACTGGGCAAGCTCTCGCTGCGCCGCTAAGCGCCTACCAGTGTTCCACCGGGGCATGTAGCCGGGTGGCGCCAGTGGAGGTCCGCCATGGTCGCCCCTGTCGCTCGTAGTTGTCGTCATGAAGCGCACGAAAAGTAGGGCGACCAGCCCAATTAGCGCGAGCTGCCAGTTCGCAAGCAGCAGCCAGAGCACTGGTAGCACCACAAAAAGCGCTATGAGAAACATGGCGCAACTATTCCACAAGCACCGCCCCGCACCAAGGGCTCTATGCCCGAGGAGGGCTCACTTGTCTCCAATTGTCATCTACTCCAAGAAGCCGTGCGTCCAATGCACTGCTGTCTTCCGCTCCTTTGACAAGGCCGGCGTGGAGTACGAAGTACGCAACCTGCCTGATTACCTCGATGAGCTTGAAGCCTTCAAGGCCGCTGGCCTGATGCAGGCGCCCATCGTCGAATCCCCCCATGTCGAAACGTTCTCTGGCAACAACATCAACCTTGTCAAGGAGATTATCGCGGCCGTCAAGGCCGCCGAGGAGCCCAGTGAGTGAATCGACCACGGAAGTCCTGATCGTCGACAACATGCACGAAGCCAGGCTGTATCGGGACCAGTTCTCCACCCGACAGGTCGTCCCGTCGCGCATGGCCAGTCAGCGACTGCGCGGCTGCCGGCTTGAAGCGATCCATATCTCCGAACTCGTCGCCCATCGCGGAGTGACCCTCGATGCCGACAAGGCCATTGCTTATCACATCGAGCTTGGTGCAGAAGTGCGGTACGCGCACCCCGACAGGTGAGTGGCGGGTGGGCTGGCTCCGACCGCAAGAGCAGGCTGCCGGCCGACTGGCCACTACTCCGGCGAATCGTCAGGGAGCGCTCAGGCGGTCGTTGCGAAGTCGTCAAGAAGAACGGCCGCCGCTGCTTCGACAAGGCGACCGACGTTGACCATATCGTCCCGGGCGACGACCACTCGTTGAGCAACCTCCGAGACATCTGCACCTGGCACCACGCCAAGAAGAGCAGTCAAGAGGGCAACGCCGCACGGGCTGCCCTGCGAGCACAGCTCAAGCACCCCGTAGAAGCGCATCCGGGGATCATCCAGGGGCCGCCAAGGCCACCCGCAAACAAGGGCTTCTAAGGGGGCGACATGGCTGGGCCGATTCCAAAGAGAGACGCCGAGCGTACTCGCCGCAACAAGGAGCCCGAGGGCAACGTGAGCCTGGCGAAGGGCACCGCCCTTGGTGGCGACCCATTCCCGGTCAAGGACCACTGGCACGAGATGGCCAAGGAATGGTACTCGTCGCTGTCCGACTCCGGCATTGCCGCGTTCTACGAACGCTCAGACTGGGCCACCGCGATGATCGTCGCCGAGGAGCTCACTCACTACTTCAACACCTCCACCTCGCGCCGAAGCGCGCAGATGCTCACCGCCCTGTTCTCCATGATGACGTCACTCGGCGCCACCGAAGGTGACAGGCGCCGTATGCGCATCGAGCTGGAGAAGCCGCAGGCTGCGGTCCAATCCACCGGCGTCACCGAGCTGGCCAAGTACAAGTCAAAGCTCGGCGCCAAGAACTAGCCGCCGAAGGGGTGAGCGCAATAGCCGAGATTGACCTCGAAGGGGTTGAACCCTCGCTCGAGGCAGCACTCGAGCTGTTCCCGCCCACCGACATCGGGCCGCTCTGGCAGAAGGATGCCGACGGCAACTGGCTCCTCCCCGAGATCACACTCGGCTGGCAGGTTCTCGGCTGGTGCGCCGAGTGGCTACAGATGCCCGACGGTAGTCCGTGGATTTTCACCGATGAGCAAGCTCGCCTCATCCTATGGTTCTTCGCCATCGACGAGCGCGGCCGCTTCAAGTACCGGCAGGCCGTCTACCAAGCCCTCAAAGGCTCTGGCAAGGACCCTGTCGCCGCCGTGCTGTGCATCGTCCACCTGATCGGCCCCTGCATCTTCAGCCACTGGGACGAAGATGGCGAACCAATCGCCAAAGACCACCCGAGCGCCTGGGTGCAGATCGCGGCCGTGGCCAAGGGCCAGACCAAGAACACTATGAAGTTCATCCCCTCGCTCCTGCCGGAGCGGACGCGAATTGCTTTCGGCAATGTTGACGTCCAGAAGGAAGTCATCTACGCCTACCATGGCCAACGCTTCCTCGAAGTCGTGTCGAGCGCCTCGCGCTCTCTCGAAGGCAACCGACCAACCTTCCTTATCTGCAATGAGACCCAGCACTGGTTGCCCTCACAGGGTGGCGTGGATCTCTACGAGACTGCCACTGACAATGTGCTGAAGACCGGCGGACGGTTCATCTGCATCACCAACGCCTACGAGCCTGGTGAAGACTCCGTCGCTCAGCGCATCCGCGAGGAGCAGGAGAAGGTCTGGGCCGGTACGTCTACCGATTCAGGCTGGCTTTACTGCTCTCGTGAGGCTCATCCTCAGAGCCCCCTGTCCACTGCGTGGACCCCCTACATCCTCCAAATTGTGCGCGGCGACTCCGTCTGGCTCGACATCGAGACCATCGTCACCAAGATGAATGACGGTGCCAACCCCGCCAACCGCTTCCGCCGCATGTTCTACAACCAGATCACTGCAGCCAGCGACTCGCTCATTGGACCGAGTGAATGGGACGGCGCGCTAGCGGCCGGCCAGTGGTACGGCGACAAGCGTGACCTGAAGCCCGGCGACGAGATCACCCTCGGCTTTGACGGTGGCAAGACTGACGATGCGACGGCCCTTGTGGCCACTCGAATCAGCGACAAGACCATAATCCCCCTCGCCATCTGGCAGCGCCCTGACGGCGCCGCAGGCGACGGCTGGCATATCAACGAGGCCGAGGTCGATAGCGAGGTTCACCTCGCATTTCAGACCTACAAGGTGCGGGCGTTCTACGCCGACGTCGCGCTCTGGGAGTCCTACATCGCCAACTGGTCAGAGGCCTACCGCGAGCTGCTGCTCATCAAGGCCAGCCCGCAGTCAGCGACCGGCTTCGATATGCGCGGCAATCAGCAGAAGATCGCACGCGGCGTGGAGGCATTCATCCAAGCCGTCCTCGACAAGCGGATCAAGCACAACGGCCACAAGCTGCTCAGGACTCACGTCCTGAACGCCAAGCGCCGACGCAACCGCTTCGGCCTCACCTTCGCCAAGGAGAACGCAGAGTCTCCCCGCAAGGTTGACGGCCTCGCCGCCGCGCTTCTCGCGGTCATGGCCATGAACGACCTCATCGAGTCCGGCAAGCAGCCTGCCCGCCAATACTCCCGCCGACTCGTCCAAAGCTAGGAGACCCATTGCCACAGGGCAACAATATCGAGACGGTCGCCGTCGATGTGGCAAGCAGCCTCAAGGACCGCATCGACGAAGCGCTCGGCACAATAGCTCTCGACAGAGATGCTCACCTGCTCAATCAGGCATACCTCAATGGCGTGCATACGCTGCCGAAGATTCCGACGTTTGCGACGCCTGAGATTGTCGAGCTGCGCAGACGCGCAGTCTTGAACCTCATGTCGCTGCTAGTCGGCATTCCGGCGCAGATCAGCTTCGTTGACGGCTTCCGCCGCGAAGGCGAGCAGTTCCCGAAGGAATGGCAAGCCTGGCTGCGCAACAACATGGCCTCCAAGCAGACGGCCATCTATCGCGCAGCACTCACCTACGGGGCGTCCTACGTAGCACTCGAGGAGCTGGGCAAGGGCAAGCCAAAGTACGCACTGCTGTCCACCAAGGACACGGTCGCGTTCTACACGGACCCCGTAAACGACCAGTATCCGCTCTACGTCGTGACAGTAAAGTCACACCCTAGCGATAAGGCCGAAGGCCGAATCGTCTACTACGACAACGAGCGAACAGTCCACTTCCGCACCACGAAGGATGGCCAGCGGACGGTGGTCGTCAATGGCGACATTCCCCATGCGCTGGGCTACTGCCCAGTCGTGCGCTACGTCTGCTCCCTTGATGATGAAGGCTCTGTTCGCGGGGTTATCGAGCCGGCGATCCCGGTCCAGGACCGCGTCAACCAAACGGCCTTTGACCTACTGGTCACGCAGACATTCTCCTCCTTCAAGGTCCGCTGGGCCGCCGGCCTGGTCGGCGAGCCAATGGTCAACCCGGATGGCTCGTTCATGCTGGACGGCGAAGGCCGTCAGCAGTACAGGCCGGTCGAGGTCTCCCAGTCGCGGATGCTCTCCGTTGACGACCCGCAGTCGAAGTTCGGAACGTTGGACGAGACGCCGCTTGACGGCTTCATCTCCGCCCTCGAGGCAGCCATCAAGCAGTTCGCGGTGATCGGCCAACTGCCTCCCCACTCACTGCTGGGCAACATGAGCAACCTAAGCGCCGAGACGCTGGTCGCTGCCATGGCGCAGACAATGCGATTCGGCCACGTACTGAAGACCTCGTGGGGCTCCTCTCACCAGTCGCTTATGCGCCTGACTGCAGCTGACATGAACCTCGGCGAGAAGGCGGCCGACGACTTTACGTCAGAGGTTCGCTGGCGCGACATGAGCGACAACACGCTGGGCGCTGTCATTGACGGACTCGGCAAGGCTGCGACCATGCTCGGCATCCCGCAGCGAGGCCTCTGGAGCCGCGTGCCAAACACCACCACTCAGGAAATCAAGGAGTGGGAGGAGATGGCCGACGAGCAGCAGGCTGAAGCTGTTTACAACGCCGCCGACCCTGTAGCCGCAAGCCGCCGACAGCAGCCAGCCACTCCGCGAATCCCGACCCCCGCCGAAGTGTTCAGTACGCCAAGTGGCAACGCTTAGCGAGATAGAGGCCATCGAGGAAGCCCACCGCGCCGCACAAGCGCGGCTGGGCATCATTAGCGCCTACCTCGCCTTGGCCGACTGGAACACCGTAAGCGCCGTAGCTGCCGCTGAGACGGCCGCAAGCTGGCTGGCCCGGTCTCTGCGCATGATCTTCGGAATACGGCGCTACAGCAGGCGTATAGCGCAGTCCCACTACCAACTGGCGCGGGCGCTTGAAACCGGCTACACGCTGGGCCTTCCCGAGTACGCGACGGACAGCACGCCGATCACCCTCGACGGGCTCCGCCGCCACTACATTGACCTGCTGCTCGAGATCGCCACCCTTGATACCGAGCGGCCGGAGGCCAACCCCGAAGGGGCTTGGCTCCACGACCGGCTGGCCGAAGAGATGGCGGCTGCAGAGCACGACGCTAACCGCCGCAAGATTCGGCTCGAAACCTCGACACTCGATCCCTACATCCAAGACCTGCTAGACGCAGCGGAAGCGGATCGGGACATCGAGGTTGACGAGTTCGAATGGCTCGACGACCTCACGGAAGAGGAAGTCGACGCCGCTTTCGGCAAGCTACTGAAGGTCAACGCGATAGACCTCTCAAAGGATGCTGCGGCCACCGTTCGCAAGAACGAGGAGCTCACGCCCGAAGAGGCGCTGGCTGAGATTCAGGACCGCCACGCTAACGCTGGCGCCATGGGCGCGGGCAAGGTCGACAAGTATGGCATTAGCGCAGGACGCGATGCCATCAACGACGCCATCAACAGCGACGGCCGGGTTGAAATGTTCGCACGCAAATGCGGACCAAACCCCTGCCACTTCTGCGCCATGCTCGCCTCTCGCGGCTTCGTCTACACCAAGAAGACGGGGTCGCTGACCAAGCGCTCCACGACTGTCGCGGGTAACGCAGGCAACTTCGAGGAAGGCCTAGACGGCCGGCCTCTGGATGTCCGCAAATTCCACGACAACTGCCACTGCACCATTATCAGTCGATGGGATTTGCAGTCGAAGCTTCCCGAGCAGAACCAGTTCTTCAAAGAACAGTGGCCGGAGGTCACTAAGGGTCTCGGGGGAAATGCCGCCATGAACGCATGGCGCCGCTGGATATACGCACGCCAGCGAGACCAGCTCGACGCACTGCGCGTCAGAGCCAACCAACCCACTTCATAAGTCCCAGGAGGACATGTGTCAGGCGAGAACAACGCGGCGCCCCAGGCGGGCGCCATTGAGCAGGAACCAGCAGCCCCTTCGTCAGAAGCCCTCGCGGGCTTGCCCGACGAGTTCAAGTGGCTGGCCAAAGAAGTCACCACCGCCCGGAACGAAGCGGCTCGCTACCGCACCGAGCGCAATGAGCTGCGCAAGAGCCTTGATGGCGCTGTGACAGCCGAAGACTTCGAGGCCGCCAAGACCGAATGGGACGGCAAAGTCCGTGACCTCGTGCGTCAGCAGATCATCAAGGATCACAAGCTGCCGGACGACCTTGCGGAGCTGCTCAAAGGCGATGACGAGGCCGCCCTTGCGGAACACGCCGCCAAGCTCGCCAAGTACGTGCCAAAGGAAACTCCCGAGCCGACAGAGCCTGTCGCTCCGGTGGAACCGGAGGCGCCTACGCCGCCGCCCCTGCCTCCTGTAGGCGGGCGCGACCCGGGAACTTCCGCAGATGACGTCGACCCGACCGACCTGGTCAAACTGGCGAAGTCGCAGAACTTCCACTAGTCCCCCACACAAAGCTCAGCCCCGTACCTGATGGTGCGGGGCTTCTCTATTTCTAGGAGATCGCATGGCCGTTGGTCAGCACACCGTAGTTAAGCCCGAAAAGATTGCAGCAGCAGCTGTAGTCGCCATCGGCGAAGAGTCCGTACTCACCAAGACTGTCGAACGCCGTTCGTTCGACGAGTTCAAGGGTGCAGCCGGCGACAAGATCACCTTCCGCGTCGAAGGTACGCTCCCCGTTCGCACGTACGAATGGCGCAATGACCGCGCCGACCAGATCGTCACAGACACCTACGTCGAGCAGACGGTCGACCTCACGGTCGAGCCCAACAACGACTACTCCGCCGTTGCGCTCATCGACGAAGCTCTCGAGTTCGACTTCGCAGGCGCCTGGGGCAAGCTGTTCAACGCTCAGATCAAGGCCGTAACCGGCGGCCTCGACCGCCGCGTGCGGGCACAGGTGCTCAACGCACCCTACGAGCGCATCATGGCTCTCGTCGCCTCCTCGGCCAACAAGGCCGCTGCACACGCCGACGGTGAAGACCTCGTCTTCAACTTCTTCTCCGACGTGCAGGCAGAGCTCAAGGCCCTCCGCAACCCGGACACCAACGTCGTTGCCGTAGTCGGCTCAGGCTGGGCCAACCTGCTTCGCAAGGCGTCCAAGTCCACCAAGAACGAAGGTACCGGCGACGGAGCATTTGCTTCCAACGTCATCGACACCTTCGCCGGCATCACTGCCGTGGAAGACCCGACGCTCGCCAAGAACGAGGGCTACGTCTACGCAGCCTCCGCAATCCTGCTGTTCACCGCCGCACCGAAGGTGCCGCTGGGCGCCGTCAAGGGTGCTGTGTCCAACCAGAACGGCTACGCGCTGCGCTGGATTCAGGACTACGACGCAAGCCGCCAGATCGACCGCTCCACGTTCAACTCGTGGATCGCGACCGGCGTTACCAAGGACAACCTGCGCCAGATCAATTCTGACGGCACGCAGGAAATCGTCTCCACCTCGCAGTACTTCGTGCGTGGCATCAAGATCGTCCTCGCGGCCGATGCCACTGCTGCAACCGCTGCTGAGATCAAGCCGGGCGACGCCAAGGCTCGCACCAACGGCAGCCTCGGCTCCTCCGCCACCTCCGACCTGGCCAAGGTCTACAACGACCAGCCGTTCGCTGGCACGCTGCCCGCTGGCGATCCGTTCACCATCGGCCACGACGTAGCCGTTCCGTAAGGAGCTTGAATGGAGCCTCTAGGCACCGTAGCAAAGGTCGCCGCCCGCGTGGGCGAGACGATCACTACGCCCGAGGAAATCGGTCTGGCCAACGCCATGCTCGAAGAGGCCTCTGCTCAGGTTCGCTTCTACGGTCTCCCCTGGGAGAACCCTGACGCCGCACCGGCTGTCGCTGTCACCATTGCGGTGGCGGCGGCAGCCCGGGGCTACCAGAACCCGAGTGGCCTCAAGATGGAGCGCGGAGACGCAGTCTCCATTGACGTTGACATTGACTACCGCAAGGGCGCCACGCTGACGGCCGGCGAGATCACCATGCTGAAGACCTTCAGCTCGCGTGGCCGCGTCATCAGCGTTCCACTCAGCAACCCCGACCGCTTCGTTGCGACCTCGGATTCCGCTGGCGCAGTGCAGGGCCATCCAGAGTACCTGTATCTAGACGCTTACCCCCGCCCATGGTGAGGTCACGGCTTCTGGATAGGGGCAGGGAGACGCTGATTATCTACGTCGAAGAGGCGGCCACCGATTCGCTCGGCAACACCATCAAGCGGCCCTCCGGCGACGGCATCACGCTCAAGGTCACGAGCTCCGAGGATCGCTCCTCAGACGCTGAACTGGCCGGGCAGGTATCCAACAAGGTCGTCAGGATTATGGCCCGCCAGGTGCCCGCTGGCAGCTGGTCACGAGTCGTCTACAACGGCGAAGAGTGGGACCTGGCCAGCCCGCCGCGCATGACGCCGGGTGTGACCAGCCGGCTGAAGCACATCGAGTTCACGATCCGCTCCCGCAACCAACTGCAGACGGACGCCTGATGGCTGAGTGGCTCGGCTTCATCTTCCCTAGTGGTGCTGATCGGCCCCTGAAGGGCCGTGGCAGCGTCGAGGATGAGGTCTCCCACCTCCCGGCTGTCAAGACGGAATTGAAGGCGCAGGCGTCCGCTCTAGCGGCTCGCGCTCGCTCCAACCTCTCACTCCACTACCGCCTGGGCAACGCCAAGATCGCCATCGTTAGCCCGCCCAAGACGAAGCTCGACTGGCATGTTGCGCTCTACGACGCGGGTCAAGGCGACAGCGTCCCCGACCGCACCGACAACGCCAACAAGAGCGCACTCTCCATCGAACTCGGCCACTGGCAGAAGACGAAGAAGGGCCGCGTCTGGGTTGACGGCATCCACGCCCTCGGCAACGCAGTCGATGACCGAGTCAGCAAGTACGGAAAGAGCTCATGAGCAAGATCACGATCCCGGTATTCGGCTCGACCGACGGCATGCTGATGGCCATCTTCCGCGACTTCTTTGCAGGTCAAGGCATTCAGATCGGCACGCTGTTTACGGAGGGCATGGCTACGCCAGCCATTGTCGCCAGGCGCGAACGCCGCTCCGGCAACGGAGAGGCGCGCAACGCTGATGACAGGTTCCTTGAGCCGGCCGTCGTCTCCATCAACACGCTGACCTCCGGCCTTGAGGCCGAGGCTGACGGCGCCGCTTTGCAGGAGATGTGCCGCATAGCACTCCGTCAGGCGCAGTTGGAGCAGAGAGCGTTCCCCGGCTTCGGCCACATCGCGTCCATCGAGAACTCGACGTCAGCTTCCCGCGTCTCCGACTGGGCAACCAGTACGGGCGTCGTGCAGTACGCCACCCTCCCGAAGGGTGTTGCGCGCTTCGAGTCGGTCTTCCGACTACTCATCCGCCCGCCCGTCACGGGCAGCGTAAACAACCGCTTCAGGCCACTCGGATAACGGGTGGCCTTTTCTGTGGGCTGACGCCCACGAGGAGACTTACATGGCACTTGATAACACCGCCGTACTGAAGGTTGGCACCGGCCACTTCTACACGGCCCCCATTGGCACCGCCCTCCCGGCTGACCTGCGCGCCCCCGGCGTCGCGTGGACCGAGATGGGTCACACCTCCATGCAGGACATCCTGTCCTCGGCCTCCGAAGGCGGCGACACCACCACGCTCGGCTCGCTGCAGGCGAAGACGCTGCGCCAGTCGGTGGCGGCTCGTACCGAGTCCTACAACATGAACCTGCTCCAGTTCGACAAGGACAGCCTGAAGCTGTACTACGGCGCCAACGCCGTAGTCACCGGAACCGGCACTGTGCAGGTTCCGCAGGACGCCACTCCGACTGAGGTCGCCTGGCTGGTCGTCTTCTACGACGGCACCACGACTGCCGGCATCTACGCCCCCAAGGCGTCGATCTTCCGCAGCGATGACCTGTCGATCTCCGACACCGAGAACCTGGCCACGCTGCCGCTGAAGGTCACTCCGCTGACCTACCTGACGAACGCCTTCGCCATCGAGTTCATCCCGCCGAAGGCCGTCAAGGTTCAGGCAACGGCTACCGCGTCACGCTCCGCTCAGGTCGTCTCGGCAATCACCGTGACCAACCCGGGCTCCGGCTACGCCTCCGTGCCCGCCGTGACCATCTCCGGGGGCGCAGGAACCGGCGCCACGGCGACAGCCGTGCTCACCAACGGCTCCGTCACCTCCATCACCGTGAACAACGGCGGCTCCGGCTACACCACGGACCCGACCGTCGCCATCGCCGCACCGTAAGGAATTTCATGGCCCTGAAAGACGAAGTTCCCGAGTTCATCGTCGGGACTCCCGACCTTGGCGGACAGCTCCGTGCTCTCGCGGCTGTCGTATTCAAGCTGTGCGAAGCCGAGGAAGCCCGCCTAGAGGCCGCTGACGCGGCCAAGGCTGCGGCTACCACCAAGCCTGCTTCCAAGCCCGTTACGCGGGCTGCTGCGAAGTAACGAAAGACCCCGTGTGGGCAGGAGCGGACACCTGCCCACACGGCTTTTCCCCTTTGTCCGCGACACCAAAAACTTCAGGAGTTGCAATGTCCGCAATAAAACTCTCCGACCTGCAGAAGGGTGCAGAGGAGAAGTACCCCGACTTCGAGATTGAGATGGAAGATGGCAAGGTTCACGCCTTCCAGCCGATCCTCCGGCTCGACAAGGCAGGCCGTAAGGCCGTTGTCGCAGCGCTCGACATCAGCAAGCGCGTACAGGAAGCGGGCGACGACAGCGACGAGGACTGGACCGACCTCTACTCCGACGCCTTCCGGCTGACCGCACGCAGCGTCTCCGCGTTCAACGCCATCAAGAGGTGGGCCGGCGAAGATCTGACCCGCTGGTCCTACCTGTTCGACCAGTACCAGGAGAAGACGAACGCGGGGGAAGCCTAGCCCTCGCGATTGAGCTGGACGCATACGGCGAAGAGATTTGGCTCGACCTCAAAGAGTTCTGGAACTTCGACCTGGTCGAGTTCATTGGCGGGCGGTCCTACGGGACCGTCGCCCAAATCTTCGCAATGATGCGCCACCTTCCCGAGGGTTCCCGCTACGTCGCCATCATGTCCGCCCCCATGGATGACGACGCGCAGAAGCCAGAGATTGACCCGGAAACGGAAGCAGCTTACAACCGCCGCTTCTGGACGAGCGACCGCAAATTGATTGCGCAAGAGATCAACGCAATCCGCGACCTGACGCTCGTCACCGGCAGCTGGGAGAAGGGCAAGGAGCCCAAGTTCCCCGTCGTTGGCCCGCCTGAATGGCGCGGTGAAACCGCCGCCAAGAAGCAGCCAGTGACTACCAACGACGTACTAAAAGCCCTGGGGTGGAATGGAGTGAACAGCTTTGGCTGATCTCAAACTAATCGGCGCGGTCGCCGTCAAGGTACGACCAGACGCCAAGGGCTTCCGGGGGGAGACCAAGAAGCAAGTCCTCAAGGAACTCGCAGGTCAAGAGTACGACGTCGTTGTCAACCTCGACCTTGACGCAACCGGCATCAAGGAGCGCGCCAAGAAGGCCGTCTCCGAAGTCAAGCGCGAAGTCGACCAGACGCTCAAGGTCAAGATTGGCGCCGACCCCGACGCGCTACGCAAGGCGTCTGCCGACATCAACAAAGTCCTGAAGGACTTCAAGATGGGCGACGTCAAGGTCGAGATGGACCGCGACTACCTGCAACGGGCTGGCAAGCAGCTAAACGACGCGCTGAACACTGCGTCGGCGGCCGGTATCAAAGTGGACGTGTCCACCGCCGAGGGCCTCGAGCAGGCCAAGAAGGATATCGACCACTTCCTCAAAGAGGAAAACGGCAAGCCGATCAAGTTCAAGGCTGACATGACCGGGCTCGACATCGCAGCGGCCCAGCTGAAATACGCCACCCGCGACCGCAAGGTCAACTTCTTTGTCGACGTCAACAAGAAGAGTCTGATCGTTGCCGAGGGGCTCATCAAGAGCCTCGCGGGCCTCGGCGTGCTGACCTCCGTCGGCACCAACCTTGAAGACTTGATCGTCAACTTCGACAAGTTCAGCCTCAAGTCGGCCGGCTGGGCAACTGCCATCGGCGGCCTGGTCAATGCCATCGCATTCCTTGGCACCTCAGCATTCACCGTAGGTGAAGGCATGGTCCAGTCCATCGGGCTGCTAGCCACTCTGCCCACCGCGCTGGCGGCTGTCGCCGCAGGCGTCATCATCAACGTCGCAGCATTCAAAGACTTCAAGGCAGCCATCGACGGCGACGCGAAAGCACTCGCCGCCCTGCTGCCCGAAGCACGCGCAGCGGCTAACGCCTTGCGCGGCACATGGACCTCCATTCAGAAGCCTGTCCAGAAAGCCTTCTGGGAGGGCATGGGCGACTCCATACAGCGCTTTGCCAAGAACACTGTCCCCGTACTGCGCGACGGCCTTACGTCGGTCGCTAACGACGTGGGGCGGTTCAACGCAGGCATCCTCGATTCCTTCGAGGAGATCGCCAAAAACGGCGACATGAAGAAGATGTTCGGCAACCTCGAAGGCTTCTTCCAGCAGGCGTCCAACGCCTCCAAGCCGTTCTTCGACGCGCTCAACACTCTCGGCCTTCGCGGCTCCGACTACCTGCCCCGCTTCGGCGGCTTCCTGACGGACATAGCTAAGGGCTTTGACGAGTGGGTCACTAAGGCCGACGAGGCTGGCAAGATCAACGTCTGGATCGAAAAGGGCGTACAGAGCCTCAAGGACATGAGCTCCGTAGGCCAGTCGGTAGTCGACATGTTCAAGGGCATCACCCGGGCAGTCAACGACGCAGGCGGCGGCGGGCTCCCCGAGTTCCGCGACAACATGCGCGGCATCGCCGACATCATGCTGGCCGAACCGTTCCGCAGCCGCATGGCAACCATCTTCGCCGGAGCCCGCAAGGGCGCCAGCGAGCTGAACGTCGGCGTCAAGGAACTGGGCGAGACCATCGGTCGCTCCGCAGGCTACATGAGCGAACTACTCATTGGACTCGGCAAGCTCGGCGGCGGGCTGCTGTCGGGACTCGCTAAGACTCTCGGCCAGCTGCAGTTCCAGACCGGCACGCTTGAGGGCATCCGCGACATGCAGGGCGCCCTCGGCGACCTCGGCCCCAGCTTCGAGGGGCTCGGCCGAATCATCGGCAACATGAGCCGCGTCGCTGGTGAAATCTTCAAGGGCGTCGCACCGGTCATCAACACGGTGGTCGACTTCCTCGACAAGTCCGTCGGCAAGTTGACCGGCAACCTCGAGAAGGTTGCCCCGTCGCTGACGGGCCTGGTCAACGCGCTGGTCACGGCGGCCTCCGGCCCCCTGACCCTCGTAGTCGATCTGCTCAATGCCACGCTGACCGTGTTCAACGGCATGCCGGAACCGATCAAGCTGGCAACAGGCGCCCTCGCACTCTTTATGGCGCTACGCGGCCCACTAGGTTCATTCCTGACCACGGCGCAGACCTCATTCACCAAACTCAGCGACGCCTTCAAGGGCGGCGCCAAGGCAGCCGAGTCGAACAGCAAGCTCATTGGCGGCTACATTTACAGCGCCGACGGAGCCGTTCGCAAGTTCGACGGCAAGCCGATGGTCAAGCAGCTCGAAGGCATCGGCACCAAGGCACTCGCCGTCGGCAAGCAGGTCGGCAACGGACTGCTTGCCCTGGCAGGCGGCCCCTGGGGGCTCGTGCTAGGCGGCGCGGCCATTGCCATCACAGCCATGGGCGACGCTGCGGCCAAGCAGAAGGCCAAGCTTGATGACCTCAAGAGCTCGCTCGACGGCCAGCAGGGAATCAACCCTGCAACCGAGAAGGTCATCGCCAGCCAGCTGCGGGCCAAAGAGTCGTTCCTTTGGCTTGAGCAGGCCTCAATCGCCGACAATGCATCCGCCATCGGCATTAGCCTGCGGGACATTCAGAAGGCCGCCGAAGGCGTGCCAGCCTCCATTCAGAAGGTCAACGACGCCCTCAAGAAGGCAGCGGATTCCCGCAACCCCTTCGAGAAGGTGGCCGACACCCTCAAGGTGCTGGGCAGCAACCAGACCCTGGGGCCACTGAGCAACTTCGCAGACATGCTGGGCACGGTCTTCGGCTCCGCCGGAGCCAAGACTGGTGCCGGCCTACAGAAGATCAAGGACGACCTAGCGGCAGCCCGCAAGGAAGTCGAGGAGACCTCCAAGCAGCTGGGCGTTCCTGTCGGAGTTTCGGCTGGCATCATGTCGGCAATCGAGACGCTGGCAGACAAGGCGTCCACCGCAGACGAGAAGCTGCGCGCAGTCAACGACATCATCCGCCAGATGAACGGCGACCAGGCATCCATCGGCGACGCCGTCCAGAAGTCGAATGACTCGGCCCGGGACTTCAACAAGAACCTGCAGGAGATTGTCGCCACGGCTCAGGCCGAGGGCAAGTCGCTGCCGGACCTCTTCAACAGGACGACGGGCGAGATCGATACTGTCTCCAAGTCAGGCTCCGACCTTCGGACGGAGCTGACGAAGGTAGCGGACGCAGGGCGCGACTCCGCGCTCAAGCTGGCACTTGCGCAGAAAGACCCGCAGACCGCAGTCACTACGCTCCGCACGGAGATGCAGAAGACCCGCGACCTGATTGCCAAGCAGCTTGAAGTCGGCGGCGTGCCGCCCGAGCAGATCGCAGCCATCCTCGCTCAGTTGGACCTTGACCCCGCGAAGATCGAGTTCCTGCTCAATCCCGAGTCGAAAGACAAGGCGCTGGCAGACCTCGCGGCAGCCAACGGTCAGGCTCAGGCAGCAGTCAAGCCCATCGGTCTTGACATCGACGGCTCCAAGATCGGCCCCGTACTAGGTGCGGCAACCGACAAGCTGGGCGTATTCAGCAACATCCGGCCGACGCCCACGCTCGATGCTAACGACGGCCCGTTCTCGCGGATCGTCAGCCAGGCCGAAGGCCGGGGCGTCGACTTTAGCGGGAAGACGCACACGACGAGCCTCGATGCAAACAGCTCGCCCTTCGACAAGGTCATCGGCGGCGTCAATGCGGCGGGCATCCTACTGGGTGGCACGACGTTCACCACAACGATCAACGCCATCGGCAACGCGCTGAGTGTCGTGACTGACCTGTGGAACACCATCAACAAGTTCAACGGCCAGTCATTCGCGTTCAACGTCGCAGCCTCCATCGCAGCCGCCATCACTGGCGACAAGCAGGCGAACGGCTCGATCCACAACGGCCCCGGCCGCTACGACCAGCGCTTCGCGCCCAAGTTCTTCGCGAATGGCGGCATCGAAAAGCACGTCGCACAGATCGCCCGCCCGTCAAGCAACCTGCGCGTCTGGGCGGAGCCCGAGACGGGCGGAGAAGCGTACATCCCGCTGGCCAGCTCGAAGCGCGCGCGCTCCGTCGCGATCCTCGACGAGGTCGCCAAGCGGTTCGGCTACTCACTCACCTCCAACATGGCGGCCTTTGCCAACGGCGCAGTCGTCGGCGGTCAGTCAAGCGGGGGCGGAGTCAGCCTCCACATCGACGCCTCCCCGGGCGTCGCTTACCAGTACGCCCGCGAGGTGGCTGCGGAAGCAACCACGAAGCTCCGCGACATGCAGGTGCTCTACGGAATCTAACCAGTAAGGACTCACATGGCTTCGATCGCCTACGCCGCTCCCCCGGTGGACATGCTGGCAACAGCCCGCCTGCCGCAGGGGATGCGGATGACCTGGGAGTCGTGGGATGGCGAGACGTGGGACATTGCCACGGGCGCTGAGGGCGTTGCCCTCATGCCCGGAGTGCGAGGTCTGAATATGCCGCCGACAAAGCGACACACTCAGACCTCGCCGGCAGTCCACGGCTCCCGCCGCACCGGCTGGATCAGCGCCGAGCGCGAAGTGTTCTGGCCGCTACTGGTCTACCGCGAGGCTGGCCAGTACGACTGGGCCAAGCTGGACGGTGACTTCTGGCGCAGCATGCACCCGGACCGCCCCGGCCTCTGGTCAGTCACTGACCCTAGCGGCCGGACGCGGAAGTTGACCTGCGTCTTCGACAATGACGGCGGCCACGCCACCGACATCCTGCCCTCAATTCAGGGGTGGGAGAAGTACGGCATCTACCTGGCGGCCGAGCAGCCCTTCTGGGTTGGCGAGACACTGAAGCGCGGCTGGTCAGGCTCCGGCGGAACGAACTTCTTCGGCTCCGGCGCCCCGTCCTTCAACATCTCCACGGCCTCGTCAGCCTCCTCCGCCACCATTAGCAACCCGGGCGACCTTGACGCGTGGCCCAGGTGGACCATCGTCGGACCCAGCACCTCAACCACCATCGGCATCCCGGGCCGCACCATCAGTGTGCCGTTCAACGTGCCCGCAGGCAAGGCGCTGGAAGTCGACACCGACCCCAGCCGCCAGACCGTGCTCTACGGAGACTGGGTGCCGGATGCCCTCGGCGGCTTCGGGCACATTAGCAACGTCAGCAGCCGGTTCAGTGACATGGGCGCTGTCGACTTCGCTCCGGTTCCGGCCGGCGAAGCCGTGCCGCTCTCCATCACAATCAACGGTGGCGGCGTGGTGCTCATGCAGCTGACGCCCCGCCACTTCAGGGCGTGGGGCAAGTGACAACCGAGAACCCGTTCAAGATCACCGTCTACGACAAGAACCTTGTCCGCAAGGCGATCATCAGCACGCCGCTGGAGATGCGCTGCATCCCACGCCACAACATGGTGGGCACCGCAAGCTTCAGCGTCTCACTCGACCACCCGGCGCTCGGCGACTTGATGGTGGCTGGGAGCCGCGTAGTCATCCACTACAGGGGCAAGCAGGCACTTAGTGGCATGGTTATGCCTCGCAGCATCAATGGCCCCTCTATCAGCGGCTCAGCGACTTTCATCGTCGAAGATGACCTCGCCCTCCTGCGGCAGGTTCTCGGTTGGCCCGTTCCCTGGTCCGCCATCACCAATCAGGCAGGCTCCGAGAAGTATGTCGTCACAGCGCAGGCCGAGACCGTCATCAAGGCGGCAGTCACTGCCAACGCCACCAGCCGACTCGGGCTGAATATCACCACCGCTCCCAACCTTGGGCGCGGTGCAGTGGTCACGCTGGAAATCCGCATGGAGCCGCTACTCGACACGCTCATCGCGCTGGCCGAGAGCGCAGGACTCGGCATCTCCGTCAAGCAGGGTGCGACCGGCCTGGTGCTGGATGTCTACGAACCCTCCGAATACGCGCCGCTCCTTAGCGAGGAGTCGGGAATCGTGCAGGACTGGTCATGGACCAACACCCCGCCAGCGGCCACTGACGTAATCGTAGGCGGCCGTGGAGAGAAGCAGGGGCGCGAGTTCAGGCGGTTCACCGACAACACGGCAGCGGCCCTCTGGGGCCGCCGTACCGAGACGTTCATTGACGCCAGCGACGTCGGCCAGCGGCTCAACGACTGGTACTCCCGCAAGGAGAGTGCGCAGGAAGATTACGACCGCAAGGTGACGTCATTCAACGAGGACAGCGCCGAGTTTGACCGGCTGATCGGCGCGACATCAACCGCGTCGAGCGCCCGCTCGGCGGTGGACGCGACATACCCCAGCGGCTCCACGGAGCGCTCTGACGCGCTCTCAAACTACGAGACGCTCAGCGGCCAGAAGACGTCGGCTGAGTCGCAGGCGAACAGCTCGCTTGCCGCCAGGAACGCAGCAGCCGCGACGCTGACTGCGATCAACGCCGAATACCAGGCAATCCGCGACGAGTACGAAGCGCTAATCGCGGCACGCGCCAGCGAGAAGCTTGCGGAGTCCAGCGAGAAGACCGGTATCCGCATGGTGCTGAGCGAGACCGACGGCTTCCGCTACGGCGACGCAGTCTCGGTTGGGGACAGAGTCTCCATGATGGTCGGCCCCTCACTCTCAATCACCGACACGCTGCGCGAGGCCGAGCTGACATGGACCTTCGACAGTGGCGTGACCGCCACCCCCTCCGTCGGGGAAATCACCGACAACCCTGACCGCGTCTTTGCACAGGCGCTCCGAAACTCTGCAACACGTATCAGAAAAATAGAGGTGAAGTAAGCATGGCCTTCACAAGCATTGGCTATGACGGCTCCGTCAACGAACGGCAATGGGCCGAGCTTGTCCCGTCCGTCGGCTCCTCCACCTACGGCATCAAGGAAGCTGACGACCTGAAAGTCAGCTCGGTCCCCGGGCAGCCGCTGACGGTCTCCGTCGCATCTGGCAGCGGATGGGGCCACGGCGTGCTCGACACTGAGCTGGCGAACACCACCATCACCTGCGACAGCATTACCTCCGGCAGCCGCTGGGACTTGATTGCACTCCGCCGCAACTGGCAGCCGCTGGCCGGCGGCCCGACGTCGGTGGTCAAGATCACCGGCACTCCGGAGAAGAAGATTCCCGACAGCCGCAAGGTGGAGCCGGGCGTCGAAGACGACCAGCCGCTGGCGCTTGTGCAGTGGGTCGCCGGGCAGACGCAGCCTGCAACGATTGTCGACTTGCGCTGCTGGGCAGGCAACGGCGGCATGGTGGCCAAGGATGAGCTGGCGCTCACCTACCTCAACAAGCTTGGCGCTCAGGTGAAGATCGGAACCGGCAACTGGGCCTACGGGCCGCTGGTCAACGACTCGCCAGGCTGGACCAACGAGGACGGCTCCGGGCCGTGGACTGCACTGCAGCTCGGCTCCGGCTGGGCCAACATCGGCACCAGCGTCACGCAAGCCCGACTTGTCGGGCGTGGCGCCTTCCTTCATGTCATCGGCGACGTTCGCTACAACGGCCCCATGACGCCCTCTGAGGGCTGGGTAGTTGCGAGTCTTCCGGCAGGGCTGACGCCCGCCGAAACGACGTTCATCCCAGGCACCAACGACCAGTACGCGAGGGCCGCCGTCTACTACGTGACGCCCTCCGGAGTGAAGATCGGCCCCAAGCCGGTCGGAACCTACTGCCAGTTCAATGGCCTCGCGGCAATGAAGTAGGGCCAGTATGACCAACTACGCATTCGACATGCAGCTTGTTGTCGACCCGTTCAACACTTCCAACGTGGTGGCCAATGGTCAGATTTACATCTTCGACCCGGCGGACACCACCAACCTCAGCCCCCTGACGCTGACGGACCCCAACGGCCTGCCGCTGAGCAATCCGCTGTTCTCCAACTCCAACGGCTTCCTGCCCGCATTCGTCGCAACGATGCCGCAGGTCAAGTGGGTCTCCGGCGGATTCGTCGGCTACTTCAGCTCATACGAGGGTCTGCGTGACGCGGCGCTCGAAGCAGTGGCCAAGCTCGACGGCCTGAGTATCGGCGACGTCACTACCGGCGAGGCAGGCACTGACGCTGAAGCGACCGTCACTGGTGACTCGGCCAAGCAAATCAACCTCGTCATCCCACGCGGCCCCCAGGGGCCGCCGGGGTTGGCAGGCCTCTCCAATATCGCTCTGGACGAAGACGGCACCCCCTACTTCGTCGCTGGCAGCAATGCCGTCCAAATCCTCGCCGACATCGACGGCTCCCCTTACTTCGTCTAGGAGACACAAATGACCCAGCCAACAAGTAAGCGGCTGCTCACCGAGGCCAGCGCTGGCGTGCATGCAGCCAACCCGGCAACGCCGCTCGGAGCGGCACTATCTGCCACCTTTGCCCTCAAGGCAGACGTGCCATCCAACACCCTTGACGGCGGCAATGCCACGTCAACTTACGCAGGAACATTCAACTTCGACGGCGGGAGCGCTGCATAAATGGCAAACAGGATTCAGTACCGACGAGACACGGCCGCGAACTGGACGTCAGCCAACCCGGTCCTCGCTGCTGGCGAACCAGGGCTTGAGACGGACACCAAGAAGCGCAAGGTTGGGGACGGCACTACCGCATGGACCGCCTTGGCGTACCAGATTGACAAGGCCACCGCTGACGCCACCTACGCCCGGCCCCTTGCCAATACTGCTGTCCTGTTTGGGACATCTCTTGAAGCCCAGGGTGACGTCGGAGCGGACACCCTCAACCCCGCCAACCCGAACGGGGCGGTCAATGGGCGCGGCTGGTTCAACTGGTTCAAGGCATACAGCGGGCAGAAGATCGACTTGATCTACAACGCGGGCATCTCGGGGAACAACACCACGCAGATGCTCGCACGTGTGCAGGCTGACGTTGTAGCGAAGAACTCAGACTGGGTGTTCATCGGCGGGCCGGCCAACGATGCGCCGTCCGCGATCAGCGCCGCGACCACAATCAGCAACCTCACCGCGATCTACAACGCCCTCAAAGGTAAGAAGATCGTCCAGCTCAACGTGGCTCCCCGCGAGGTGCACACCACCACGCAGATCCGCCAGGACGTCTCCGACGTCAACGAGTGGCTGATGAACGTCCACACCTTGTTCCCGAACGTCGCCGTGGTGGACGTGTGGCGGCTACTCGCGATCCCGTCTACCGGGCTCATGGCTGCGAACATGTCGGTGGACGGTACTCATTACACCGAGGCTGCGGCAGCGATTGTCGGCAAGGCGGTGTGGGACCGTATCAACGCACAGGTGCAGGCGAGGCCTAAGCGTGCACTCGGGCTCTTGGACCCGCGCAACTGCATCGGCAACCCGGACTTTTCCAGCGGCACCGGCTGGACCACGCTCGTGGCCGCGGCCACGACCATCACCTACCCCCAGGACGATGACACGTGGGGCTCCATCGCGAACATTGTGGTGGCCGGCAACACGGACAACGCCGAACACGGCGTCCGGTACGTCGAGCCGATCAGCAACGGCCGCTATGCGGTGGGCGACGTAATCCAATTGTCGGCGCGCATCCGCTGGTCAGGGCTCACGCCCTACACCGCTGCCGCATACTTCTCCCACCCGTACCTTCGTATGAGGATGAGGCTCGCGGACAGCTCCTACGCCGTGGACACCTACGGGCTATTTGTACCGTCCACGTCCTACGCCACGGCAAGCCGTGTCCCAGCCTCCGGTGACGTGGTCATCAAGACACCGAAGTTCACAGTCCCCGCGAACACGGCAAACATCTACATCGACGCAGGCTGGATGGGGCTCACGGACGGGACGATCAAGGTCTCCGAACTGGCCGTATCCAAGATCGTCTAAGGCTTCTTGAACTCGGCAGGCAGGGCACGGGCCACGGCTTCGGCCAGAGCGGTGTGCCCTGCCGCGTTCGGGTGTACACCGTCAGTGATGACCATGTCCTTGTGACCCAGCAGCGGCTGACCGGAATCAACATAGGTTCCCTTGACGGACTCGACTGCAGACCTCACCTCGTCAGCCACGCCAGCCAGTTCAGCCGGCGCCTGGTCATCATCCCACCACGGGTTTAGAGCAATAATCTGTGCGGCCGGAAGCGCGGCGCGGATCGACTGGAACGTCTTGGCGATACTCTCGCCCGCGTCGCCATCAACGGACAGGTCATTGCGGCCACCACTGACGATCACGATAGACGGCTTCGACCCGGCAAGGTCAGCGATTCGGGTAGGGTACGGCGATGTTTTGGGCGGCGTGGGGCCCTGCGATGCGTAACCCGTCCCGCCCTGCCCATAGTTCGACTCGGTCCAGTTCATCGCCTGAGACAGGTGCGTGGTCCAACGGGCGGCAACAGGGTCCGCGCCCGTACCTGCGGTGTACGAATCCCCTAGGAACGCCACGGCGGGCCCGGCAGGTTTCGAGGGCTTCGCCGTGGGCAGGCTCTTATTCGCCTCATAGTAGGAAGCGACCTTGTCCGACACGGGCGGGGCGTACCGCTGGCTCGTGCTCGCGCTCACAGCCAACGCCGTCAGCAGCACGGCGGCAACCGCACCCGTACCGATGCCGGCGACTTTGAGACGAGTGCGCGTCTGACGGCTGAGCTTCAAGATTCCCCCAAAATGTGCGTGCGTGTGTGCGCTAATTCTACGGCCCCGCGAACGGTCCTAAAGACCGGTTTTGTTCCCTAACTGAATAACGACAAAAAGGCCACCAGCCAGCAAGCAATACGCCTGCGGCTGGTGGCCTTTTTGTATCCGACAACGCGTGCCGACGGCGCCCATTGACAAGAGCCGCTCGGCAACTATAACCGAAGGGAGGCCCTATGGCCTCACATGACAAGTCCCCGCCCCGGTTGCCGAGAGTCAATGGGCGCCGTGGAGCCGTCCAGCTCCTGCTCGCCGGCTTCTACTTTGTGCTCGGCATCAGCTTCCTCTTTATGCCAGGGTCGGCCTCACGCGCCAGCGCGCTGGCCTACATTACCGACGTCATGCCGATCCAACCGTTCGCCTGCCTCTGGCTGGCAGCGGCTGCCGTTGGCGCTGTAAGCGCCTTCTTCTGCCGCCCCAGGGACTGGGTCGGATTCTTCGCGCTAGTCCTCGCACCGGCCATCTGGGGCTTCCTGTTCCTAATTGGCGTCGTGGTCGCAGGTGCACCTATTCTCGGCGTCGTCTCCGGCCTCATCTATTGGGCGTTCGCCGCCGTCGTGATGGTGGTGAGCGGGATGCAAGGCCCGAACGATCGTGATGTTCGGGAAGTGATTTTGTGATCGAGCTGTGGCAGGCGATCATCCTCGCACTCATCACCATCGCCGGGTCAATCGGCGCAGCCCGCGTGGCAGGCAAGTCGAGCGTCAAGGTCAAAGAGCTGGACGTCGACGGGCAGGCCTACCTGCGGGCCGAAGGCATTACTGCCAATCTCATCAAGCAGCTCGAGGGCTCCATTGCCCGCATCGAGCAGGCGCGTGAAGACGACAAGGCTGAGCACGAGGTGGAGCTCGCCAAGCGCGACAAGCGGCTGGACCTCTTCGAGGAGCGGCTGCGAGAGGTCAGCAACCGCAACCGCGTGCTGGAGACCTTCGTCTACGTGCTCGTGGCAATACTCCGCAGGCACGGCCTTATCGAAGAAATCAACCCCCAGGATGTCCCAGACGGCATCCGCGTCTAGGAGCTGTCATGACCATCACGAGGGAAGCGTTCAACGAGTGGCTGGCATATGTGCTGGCGAAGCGCTACGTCGACATGGACGGCGGCTACGGCGCCCAATGCTGGGACCTGTTCGCCCACTTCTGTGACTGGTTCGGCATTCCGCGAGTCAACACTTATGGCGGCAAGTGGAGCGGCTGGGCGGGGGCGCTGGTTGACCAGTACTTCAGCAACGGGGCGTCAGCCAACTTCGACCTAATGCCCCCCAACTCTGTCGCCCAGTTCGGCGACACCGCCGTGTGGGGCGACAGCTACTGGTACTACCCAGCGACACATGTCGCCGTGGTGGTGGGAGACGCTGGCGGCTTGCTGCTCTGCGCCTCACAGAACTCAAGCGCATCGCTGGCCGACAACCCCTACCCGGGGGAATCCACCGGCCCAACCATTTTGCAGCACCTGCCAAAGCAGGGGCTTGTCGGCTACCTGCGGCCGAAGGCCAGCAGTATCGCCGCGCAGGGCAACACCATTCAGCAGGAAGAGGAAGACATGGGATACGTAGACGACATCAGCGACGAGGCGGCGGCCAAGATCGCCGGGCACCTCTGGAACTTCGACTACAAGACGAGTGACGGACGCGCGGCGAAGCCGCTGTGGCTGCTCCAATCGATGGACGCGATCATCAAGGAGACTATCGCCAAGACGGCCCAGGCGACAGCTCAGGTCGTCCTGTCTGCGAAGCTCCCCAACGTCCTGACTGGGGGCGATACGAGCATTGGCCTCGAGGCCTCGTGGAACGCCTACAACGTACAGGCGCTCAAGGACGACACAAAGCCCGCAGGGCTCTCGGAAGAGGAGTTCGCCGCCATCCTCCAGCAGGGCATCGATAAGGCCGTCTCCGGGCTGTCCATCACCCTCACCGCATCAAAGGAGTCCTAATGTTCGCACTGACATTCTGGAAGGCGACGCTCGAGCGCACGCTCGGCACCTTCGCCGCAACCGTGCTCGGCCTAGCTGGCACTGACACCATCGGCATGCTGTCCCTTGACTGGCTGCAGATCATCTCGGCCTCCGCCATTGTGGCGGGGCTGACCGTGCTCAAGTGCATCACGGTAGCCGTGGGCACCGACGGCACGCCGTCTGCTGGCAACATCGAGGCGCTGCCCGTCAACGCCCGCCATCGCGCAGGGGCCTAGGTTATGACGTTCCCCGCAGGCGTGACGCTGTGCGAGGTGACGCTGCCGGCC
The DNA here is from genome assembly GCF_059423525.1 of Arthrobacter sp. GW460-12-1-14-TSB2. NCBI lineage: Bacteria > Bacillati > Actinomycetota > Actinomycetes > Micrococcales > Micrococcaceae > Arthrobacter > Arthrobacter sp. GW460-12-1-14-TSB2. The sequence continues at coordinate 160,315 of NZ_JBWKYC010000002.1, read as the reverse complement.
TCCGCCGTGTGGCAGGGTGGCGCTTCTGCCATCAGCCTGACGCTGACGCCTACCCGCGAAGTGTTCCATCGCAAGACTGGCGAGTTGCTGGCTGCTGTCACCGGAAACGCTACCGGCCCTTCGGGGGCCGGGGTTGCGCTGCTAGTTCCCCATGGTCAACAGAGTGGCTACCGCGATGCAGCGGGCAACTCGATTGGCAACTGGGAGTACGACGTGCTGGCCACGTACCGCGACCTTGCTAGCAAGGCGCAGGTGCTCCGCAAGCAGGTCAGAATCGCGCGAGGTGCCACCAGCCTCAATGTGCTGACGGCAATCGACTACGAGCCAACCTCGGACGTCCTGGCGCTGTCACCGCGTCTCGGCATCGACAGCGACGGCACCCCCTACGTCATCAGCTAGCAACACCGTGTTAAACGACGAAAGAGCCCCCTACCGGCAACCCATTACGGGTCACTGGTAGGGGGCTCTTTTTTGCGTTGTCGACTATTTGTCGGCGGGGTTCTTGCGAGTCCAGAGGCTCAGGCCGTTGCTGACCTTCAGTGCCCGGTAGCCGAGCATGATGAGCAGGCACTGCCAGTAGCTGAACTCGACATTGAACAGGTCGTTGAGCGCGCCAAGGAACGCTGCCCAGAGGAGCAGCGCGAACAGCGGGATGCCGATCAGGAATATCGCCCACGTACTGGCGCGGGTCTCCTTCTGGCTCGGGCGGACGATGGTCACTTCGAGGGGCGTGTTGTCGGGGATCATTTGTTGTCCAATGCGTAGGACTCCACTACGGAGCCGGCGGGAATGTGGAACTCGTAGGCATGCTTATGGTCGATGGGCCATGGCGAAATCCAGCCATTGACTCCGTCAATCTCAGAGACGGTCGCGGTAGCGGCGCTCGACCCCTCATAGATGGTCGAGTCACTGGCGTCGGCCTGCTCGACCTTGATGGCGCCAGAGTCGCTGCGGGTGATGTAGTTCAGCACGCGCTTGTCATTGATATAGCCGCCGCCGAGGAAGTATGAGCGCCCCTGAAGGGCGCTGTCGTTGCCAAGTGCGCGCAGCTGGTGCGTGGTCTGGCTTGTGACGACCGTCTCCCTTGGCATGAGCCAGCAGCACGCCCCCCAGATCATCACGCCGACAACGCCACCAATGACGGAGGTTGCGACGCCGGCCATGACGGGCTCCCCATAGCCGTCACACTCGTTGACAACGACGAGGATTACAAAGGTGGCTAGCAAAGCTGCCAGAATCCAGAAAAGCAAGTTAGTTACTCCTTGGAGATTGCGAGGTCGATGGATTCGGCGGACAGGCGCAGTCCGCTGTTGAGCCGGTGGCAGATTGACTCGACGCCGCGTGAGACGTTCTTCTCCTCGGCCTCCGACAAACTGGTCTCGCCCATGCCGTAGCGCTTGAAGACTGCCTCCGCCTGCTTGGGTGCCGACTGCTGAAGAAGCAGGAACGCTTCTTGCAGGTCAACCCGGGCGTCAATGTCGGGCACCTCTTCGAGGGGTTCCCAGGCGCAGGTGGCCAAGTAGGCAGCAACCAGCTTCGGGGTGTAGATGAACGAACCCGTCGCATACATGTGCTCGATGCGGGCCTGCGTGACGTAGGTGCGGGCTGCCCGGTTGATGCAGCTGACTACGAGCGCCTCGTCGTAGGTGGCGTACTCGGCCCAGTTCTTGAGCACATGCTCCCAGACGGCCTGCTCGATGTCTTCGACGGAGTAGATGGTCGACTGGCGGTGCTCGCGGTAAGCGACTCGCGTGACGACGGGCAGGTACTGCAGGTAGAAGGTGTCGTCCATCGTTGCAGGAACGTAAGTGTCGGTGGCGGTCATTGCCGTCCTCTCAAAAAGAAAGGGAGCCCCGAAGGGCTCCCACATGTAGGTAGGTTGCTAGAGGAAGGCCAAGTCTGACCAGCCAAGGTGATGATGCTCGCCGACGGTCAGTGCAAGAATGCCAGCACGCGAGTACTTGCCATTCATGTCCCTCAGCCACTTCGATCCACCGTCGCACGACGGGCATGAGAAGCCCGTTGCGCTGCCTAGGTCCCAGCACTGGAAGTTGTGCCGGTGGGCCGTGATCCACACCTTTACAGCGTGGGCACGAGCGTCGCCGCGCACCTGGCCATTGAGCCATTTCTCAAAGCCGGCAGCGTCGGAGCCCGGTATCTTGTGGCCATGGTTGAAGCCCATCGGGATTCCGGCGAAGTCGACGTAGACATTCATCTCGTCATGCGGAATGTGGAAGTTGACGTGGTCGAAGTCCGACCGGCCGGCGAGAATCCGCTGTAGCGTCTCAGCGAGAAACGCTCCGCCACTGTCACTGTCGCTGGTCTGATTCTTGCGGGCGCCCATGCGGCCCATCTCCGTGTGATTGCATAGCACCGAGACGAAGTCTCCGTGGTCAAACTGCGGGAACAGCTCGCGGGCGTAGGTCTGCCAGACGTCAAGAACGAAGTTCATCTGGCCACGGTGATTCAACTCGACCGTGAATAGCTGCGAGTCGTAGTTTCCGGCGACCCCTTCGTAGGGGTCGCCGTTGTTGACGATCATCAGCTTGTTGAGGTTGACGCCAACCCTGCGCTGCTTGTCGACGTAGGCCTGAAAGTTCGCCAAGCCGTCCATCAGCCGCTGCTCGGTAGCCTTGACACCGCCGCCCTCAGATTTGCCGCCCTGGATGTCGGCGAGGTTCAGCACAGCCCCAACCTCCGGGCCAAGTCCGCTGCCAGGGATGCGGCGCGGCAGCTTGTACTGCTGCAAGCGCTTGCGCGCTTCATCAATGTCAGCGACAATCGCAACGTCCTCGGCAGGGCGTGGCACGGCCGTGAACTTGAAGGCGTAGAAGGTGTCAGGTCCGGCCTTCGTCTGGACGTCCCACTCGCTGTCTGTCACAGACGTCACGCGCCACTCTGCGGGGTCGTAGCCCCTGTCCAGCAGCAGATTGTCGTGCGTCGCATTGAAGCCCGCATTCTTGGCCCCTGTGGCCGCTGTCAGCACGCCATCCTTCTTGATGGAGCCAGCGCGGAACGCGGTTGGCATCCCCTTCTCGGGGCTGATGAAACTCGGCTGGTTGGTAGCCAGCAACTCTTCCAACGACTTCGTCATAGGCTTGCTGCCCTCTCATAGTTACTAACGCGATAGAGCATCGTGTCGAAGACTGCTCGCGGGAATGGTGTTGGCGTCTTGTTGATCGTCGCTCGCTTCGCCACCGTCAGCCGGTGGCCGTCGAACTCCCAGAGCCCGCAGCCGGCCGGTATCTCGCTGGCATTCAGCAGACCCTTTGGCGTGGCATAGATGAAGCGGCGGGTGTGTGATTGCCACGCTCGCCGCTTCTCGATGGTGTCGCGACGGAAGTCGGCTCTCGTCACCTTAATCTCAATGGCCGTGTAGCCGCTGGTGTCCCGCAGTAGCGCATCAATGCGGCGGACTGGCTTGGAGGCGCTGGACTGCCTCGTGTGCAGCAGGTCGACGATGGACACCTCGCGGACGACTGCGCACTTCGGGTAGGCCAGGCGAATGGCTGCGAGTATCTCGCTGGCCGTAGCCGTCACAGGCTCACCTTGTTGCGAGCGAGTTTCTCTCGGAACAGGTGAATCTGTTTGCGGTCGACGTCATAGCCGAGGCCACGCAGCGCCTTGGCAATTGCCTCATGGCCGTAGTCGCGGACGGGCGACGTGATGATACGGCGGAACACCTCGCGGTTGTCCTTGTTCATGCCGTCGTAGGCAGCCGCCACCTTGTCGTACCGGCCGCTCGGCCGGAGGTCGAGGAGTTGCTCAGTCATTCTTGATCCTTTCCACAAGCCACTCGCCGAGGCGCGAGAGCGCCCAGCAGGCGCCGATGAATGCCAGTGCGATGTAGCTGGCGAGATAGAGCACGTCCACTAGGCGTCCTCCAGCTCTTCGACAATTGCGTCGACGATGGAGTGCAGGTCGTCAAGTGACCCGTCGTTGACGACCTCACGGTCCTCGCCGAGGTTGCCGTGCAATGCTGCCGACGCATGCATCTCGCCGACGGGGCCGACCAGCGACGGGCGGACGATGTGCCAGGCTTCGGCGGTGTTGTAGAGGCTGCTGAATGTGACGCCATCGCAGATAGCATCAACCTCGTTCTGGAAGCGGGCATCTGGGAACACGTAGCGCTGCGACTTGCTGGGGTCTGCCCTATTGATAGCCGCGTTGACCCAGAACTCGTCGTCAATTGCGCGGATGCCCTCGGTGCCAAGCTTCTCCAGCAGCCGCCGGTACTCGGGGAAGGCCTGCTTGATGACGTCTTCCGACTCGTTGGCCAGCGCCTCGGAGAGGCGCACCAGTTGCCCGGGCTTGTAGGGGTGGAAGCCAAGTATCGGGTCGGTGGCTGCCAACGCCTGCTTCAGCGGGGCTGCGAAGGAAATCTTGGTGAAGTTGTGGCGTTCAACCAGTCGGTCGGCGCAGGAGTCTTTTCCGCTACGCGCGGCTCCGGTCAATGCTATGAGGATCACTTGTAATTCAGTCCCATCTTCTTCAGCACAACCAGCTTGCTGTTATCAAGCAGGTAGCTGGCCATGTGTTCGATTGCTGGCTTCGCCAGCTCTGCGGAGATAGTGCTCTTGATTGAGTGCTCGACGTCATCAGGTCCGATCACCTTGACCTCGATGTCGTAGGAGTGCTGAGCGACACTCACTCGCCAGCCCCACGCCGCTCGACATTCACGCTGGCACTGTAGCCACCGAGGCTGGTGCGAACGATCTCGCCGCGATGGAATTCGCGCAGATTCGTAATACCCACATGCACCGCCGGGTAGCCGCTCGGGCTCGCCGCGTTGTAGTCGATGACTGCATAGAACTCGTCGAGCTTCGCTCCGAGTTCGGCAAAGGAGTTGCCCTTGAAGTCGTAGACTGCCGACTCCTGCCCGGGTGCGAGTGTGATCTTGTAGCTCATTTCGCCGCCCCAATCTCGTTGTGTCGTTGGTCATTGTGCCTGTCGGCCCACCTGGTCGCCGTGGGCTTACCGCCCTGATAGCCGTCCTGGCAGTCCTCGCACCAGGTGAGCCACCTGCCTTGCGAGTTTTTCGCTGGCAATGAAGCGCTCATTTGGCCAAGTCCCATCTGATTTCAAACGACTCAGTGTCGTAGTCGTAGACGGCTGTCATGATTGACTTCCGCAGGTCGGTGTAGCCATTAACGTCAACCGCCGCGTCGAGCACGTCCAGCAGTGCGCGGCCGAGTGGCTCTTTCACTTCGCTGCGTGGCGTCAGTCGCGGCAGGTGGACGCTCTTGGTGACTGAGCTGATGTTTGCGCGTGCCATGATCAACCTCTCTAGTCGCTGTGCTTGTCGATGCCGAAGTGGGAGCGGACGCCTGCGGCGCCGAGCTCCAGTAGTAGCGAGTTCACGTCGTGACCTTTCGGACTGAGGATCACCTTGACGTCATCCAGCTGGTCGGCGATCATCTCGCCAAACTTGGCACCCTGCCCGTCCTTGTCGTCGTTATCCGCGAGGACCAGGATGCGGCTGAATCCGCTCAACATGTTGCGGCAGTAGGGTTGCCATGACTTGACGCCCGGGAATCCGATGGCGGGGATGCCACACTGGACAGCCGACATGGTGTCGAACTCGCCCTCGCAAATGGCAATCCAGTGACCGGGATTCAGTAGCGCATTGGTATTGAATACCCTGCTTTTCGAGCCAGCGGGCGACCAGTACTTGGCCTGGTGGTCGCTATCCGGCGGCCGGCGAAAGCGCATGGACAGCACGCCCGTGGGGCTGAGGTATGGAATACTCAGCCAGCCACGCTTCGACTCGTGGTCAGGTGATACGCCTTGGCCTTGTGCGATTCCGAGGCGGAAGCGTTCTATGGTCTCCAACGTCAGCCCGCGCTCCTCCGTCAAAAAGCGACAAAGCTCGGACCCTTCGGGGCCGATCAGTTGCTGATGGTAGTTCTCCGCCAAGCCACCCAGGTGAGATTTCTCTAGCAAGGTCGGCGGCTTCAGAAAATCCGACATTCTCTCTTCTCATGATTAGGGCGAGGCCGTCGCCCCGCATGTCACACCCGTGACATGCGAAGGCTTCTAGCTGCTCGCTGAATGATGCGGACGCCTGACTGTCATCGTGAAAAACGCACTGGGTAGGCATCCAGCCGCGATGGCCGTGCAGTAGATTGGTCGCGCCGTAGTGGGTCAGCACATCGCGGATTGGGACCGGGGGGAGCTTCGCTCCCTCTACTCGACCTGCTAATATCCCGGCCATACGTCTCCGCGCTTGATGCGATACACGTGCGACGGCGAGACGTCATACTTTTCCGCAACCCGGTTGCCGAGCATGCCAGTGGCGAGATCAATCCGCATGGCGTTTGCAATCTCCAGATTGATCTTTGAGCGATTGCTCGCCAGCCCCACCCTCCCGCGCTTCCGGATATCGGGATTGCGCTCCGCCATGTCGCGCATGTTGTCGGAGTGGGTCCCGGGCTCTAGGTGCAGGGGATTGCAGCACGGCGGGTTGTCGCACTTGTGTCGAATCAGCAGGCCATCGGGGATGGGAACTGCGTAGTGGAAAACGTATGCCATCCTGCTTGCAATCCGAGGCGTGCGCGGCGCAAGCATGAACTGCCCGTAGCCACCTAACCTGAATGACTTGGTCCATGGCCAGCACTCGTCAGGAGTCCCTCTGTCGACCTTGCTCCAGAAGCGCTGGAGCATCTTCTCCGTGGGGTATCCAGCGTCGGCGAGTGGGATGGTCGCTGGATCAATCTTTGTGGCGGCCACTAGGCAGCCCCTCCCTTCGCGCTTTGCGCTCGGTCATGAAGTCACCAACGACAATCGGCCATGTCATATGCGACATGGCCGAAAGGTGAAGGAACTTCTCTAGTTGATCTGCTTCGTGCGCGGTGAGCGTCAGCTGAACCGCGCCTGTCACGTCACTGCGGTAGTCCACTAGAAGTGAACCAGCGGCAGGTTGGGAGGCGGCTGGCCCCAGATGAGCCATGCGATCAGGATGAATGCGATGACGGCCCATGCAATCTCGATGACAGTCACTCGGCCACCCGCTCCCAGGCAGCTGACGACTTCTCGATCCACGTCTCCAGCTTCGCGTGGCGATCCCACATCTGATGCTCGCGGCGCAGGGTGGTCGCCTGCCCCTTGGCTGCTGCTGCCGTCGCATACGGCCCGTAGTAGTTGACCGTCGAGCCGCTCCTCGAGTAGGTCAGCTTCTCGGCAACGCGGAATGCTTCGTCGCACTTCTCACTCATGCTGCGTGGCACTATGAGGCCTCCTTGATCCATTGCTGTGCTCCAAGGTGGAGCTTGTCGAATGCGGGCCGCAAGTTGGCCAGTGAGACGTCCCACCAGGGCCTGTGCTGCGATGCCGACTCGGGAATCTGACTCGTCAGGTAGAGGCCGATCAGCCGCAGGAATGCGGCATCCACCTCGTCGTCTCGCGGATTGTCTTCGCCGCTCCAGACCTCCCACTCGGCGCGCATCTCGGGCTTCTTGGCATTGCCGCGATTGGTCGAGAACTTCTTCAACGTCGCCGCGCTCACCAGCAGATAAGGCACGGAATAGTTCTGCAGCGTCTCGCGAATGACGCCCTGCACCTGGCCAGTGATGCCCGCGCCCATTGCGTTCCGGGGGAGGTCTTCCATGACTACGAGGTCAGGGCGGTTGGGCGGGAAGATTGCCTCGATGATCGACAACCGAATCTTGACGAGCCGATAGTCGCCGTCGGCTGGCTTCTGCTTGAGTGTTTGCAGCGAGCCGTCAGGCAGCGCCAGCCCTGTGCTGTTGAGCGACGGGTCAATCCCCATCACCTTCACTCGGCGGCTGCCAGATGCTTGGTGGCGGCCCACTGCTCGGCCGAATGCAGCGACCGGCGCTCCAGTTCGCGGATGATCGGCAACAGGTAGTCCCTGAAGATGGCGCCATTCTCGCGGGTCTGTGCGCCCCTGGCGTAGGTTGCCGCGTCCGCCACGTCGACGAGCGAGATCAGCGTGTTGACGTCGAACTCGATGGCAGCCAGGCGCTGCGGCGGGTCGCTCTCGAAGTCGACGATCCAAGTAACGCCGGGGATAGTGTCGTGTGAGTCTGTGTCAATGTTCATGCGGCTCCTTAGCCAGTGAATGACATCCTGGCGAGGTCGATGTTGATGGGAAGTGACCAGTTGCCGGAGGCGTCTGCGGTGCCTCCACGGTTCTTGACTGGTGAGACGCGGAGCTGCTTGCCCTCCGCGTTGCGATGTAGCGTGAGGACGACCGACGGCGTCTTGGATACCTTGCCGCGCAGGCCGCTGAGTGGGACGGGCTGGAGCCCGTCTTCGAGGCTGCCGACAATATGGTGAAGTGCGATGACTGCCGCGTTGGTGTCCTTGGCTAGGCCATTGAGGAACACGCAGGCCTCTTCGAGCTGCTGGAACTCGCCTTCGCCGACGCCCATCTTGATGTCCTTGAGGTTGTCGAAGACCAGGACGCTCGGGAACCCGCCGAAGGTGGCGGCGTAGGCCTCGATCTCCAGCAGAATGTCTTCCTCGGACGGGCTGCTGTCGAACGACCAGCGCATGTGACCAGTGGCCGCCGCGACCGCCGCCTCCAGCCCTCGCCTGTCGCCGGTCTCCATGATTTCCTCGATGGCCGACTGCTCCCAGTTGGAGTGAATGGCTGCGGCCCGCTTGAACATCGTGCTGCTGTCGGAATCGAGCGAGAAGAATAGTGTCGAGTTCAGGTTGCCGCGATCATCGCCGCGCTGCAGGATGGATTGCAAAATTGCTGTCTTGCCACAGCCCGGGCCTGCTGCGATGAGCGTCAGCTGGCCGCGTCGGATATGCGTCTTCGTGCTGGTCATGCACGCAAACGGCGTGTAGATGGGCTCACCAGCCGCAATGTTCTTGCGCCGGCTCTGTCCTATTGTCTGGATAGCAACTCCTCGTCGCTCGAAACGAAAGGCCGCCAGCGATTGCTGACGGCCTAACTGCGGCAGTTGCTATGGCTTCTTCCAGGCCGGCGCAGCGGGGAACCCGCCTGCGGCCGGAGCTGCAGGCGGGGGCTCGCTAGCCTCCCGCTTGGGGGCGGGGGTGGCTGCAGGCGGCTTAGCTGCGGCCGCCTTGCCGAACGCGGGGAACTTCTTCGGCGCAACGGCGGGCGTTGCTACGGCGGGTGGCGTGGTTATTGCTGCAGCAGGCTGCGCAGCCGCCACGTTGTCGAAGCTGCCGCCATCCGTGGCGGGATTCAGTGGCGCGGCTTCCAGCCCCCCCCCGCA
>NZ_JBWKYC010000002.1:48048-151093 GCF_059423525.1 Arthrobacter sp. GW460-12-1-14-TSB2 | reverse complement strand
CGGCTTCCAGCCGCGCCCCGATGAGCGCCTTATTCTGAAAGCTTGCAGCCACGCGGCCAATGTCGACCGGCACGCTGGATGCTTCGAGCTCCTGCAGCATTGACTCAAGCTGCTGGAGGTTAGTGGCCCGCATCACGAGCCACGGAGCGTCCCTGTCGTCGGAGCATTTGAGTGTCAAAACTAGTGGGGCTTCAATGATGGTCTTCGTGTCCGACAAGTCGGACTCCTCTCAGTTGTTACTAGGCGGCCTTTAGCCAGCCCCAGCTCTCTCCGCTGGCGATGGAGTTGATGGCAGAGTGGGTCACTCCATACATGCTGGCGATTCCTCGCCGCGTGCCGCCCTCCCGGAGGAGGGCCTTGATCTCGAGTACCTGCGCCTGGTTCAGCTTGCTCTTGCCGTTGACTTCGCCTAGCGCGAATGTTCCGTGGCGAATCATGTCCGCTACGTTCTCCAGCCGAGTGTCGTAGCGCAGGTTCTCTAGATGGTTGTTCGCGGGGTTCCCGTCGTAGTGGCAGACATGGATGTCGCCGGAGGGGCGTGGCCCGAGGAATGCCTCAGCCATCAGGACGTGGACCGCCGCAGTGCGGTAACCGCTCTCCACCTTGACCCTGACTTGCGGGTAGCCACTGCTATTCGCGGGCGACTTGAGGAGTTTGGGCACCTTGGATCGGTTCAGCCAGCCTCGCTGACTACGCGCCTTCCACGACCGAACGCGACCGCGATTGGATACCTCATACCAGCCATTGGAGCCAACGACGGCCCGCCACTCTTCGGCAGCGGGCCGTTCCTCGGTTGTCATGGCGCTACTCGGCCGAAGCCGCAACCTCGGCTGCGGGGATGTAGCGGGCTGCGTACTCGCGGGGCGGCTGAGCCGGGTTGCGGCCCTGGGCAAACCCGGTCCACGCCACGCCCAGCACGCCGCCGATCTCAAGGTCGCCGACGCCGGCTGCTGCGAGGGCTGCGCCGATTGCCTTCTGCAGGCGGGAGCCCTGCGGTACGTGCAAAGTCTTCGACTCGCCGGATTCGGTGGTCAGCGGGACAAGCGCCTTCATTTTCGGGTCACCGTTCGGGAAGGTGGCCAACTGGTCGCGGCTGCCAAACACCGTGTCCTGCTGAGTAATCACGGGGCCGGACACCTGGGCGACGAACTCGACGTTCTGTGCTTCGAACTTGACGGACGTGCCAGAAGTGGTGTTGAAAAAGCTCAAGGGAAATACCTCTCGTTGGTGTAACTGGTAAACATGTCGCCCGATACGCGGGCACAGAAAAGGCAGCCGCCACGTTGACGACTGCCTCGGAATTGGGGAGGCGAGCTGGCGCTCACCCCTGGCCGCTAGCTAGCTAGACGCAGCGAGGTCGGCGTAGGCCGACTCGTACTCGGCGATTGCCGCCGTGACTGTCTTCAGGCTGGTCGGCGAGATGCCGCAATCGGCAACCGTCGTCAGGCGCTCGAGCACCCTGTCGCGAGCCTCGTCGGCGCGAGTCTTGATGGCCTTGCGCTCATCGGCCCGCTGGTCGTGGCGGTCAACCGACTTGAGGTAGGCGACGGCCGTGGCGAGAATCCGGTCGCGGTGCTCCGTGGAGCCGATGACCACTCCGCTCGAAAACCCGGCGCCAATGGTGGTGTTGAAGCCGCCAAGAATGCCGGGCCGGTCGTAGCCCAGCACGTTGAGCGCCAGCGGGACGCTGTCAGCTGCATTGACGTAAACAGCGGCGGACTGGCCGCCCTCCTTGTCGGTGGCCTCGAGCAGCGCCGTGACATCGACGCCCCATGATGTAGCCTCGGAGACTTCGATAGTGTCGCCATCGCTGTCGGTGTATTCGTGACTCTTGGTCAAGCCCATGGGCTTGCTCCTCTCGTTGAAAGTTGCTTCGTCAATGCCGACGAAGAAACGCTGCGGCATGGCGTAATTCTCGACAGCATCCAGCCACTGCTGCTCCCTGATGCCTGTCGACCAGGTGGCTGGATACTTGATGGAATAGTCGCGGGACGCCTTGTTGACGATGTCCTGCAGTTGGAGCATGTGATCGGTCAGTGGGTCGGCCCTTGGCCGCAGCCAGGCTGGCGTCTCGTTGGCGAAACCAGCGGGCTTCCAGCCCTTGGCCGACCATTCACCACTCTCGTCAAACCAAATGGCGGCCCTGTCGGAGCTCAGCGTGAACGGCTCTGTCATCGTGACGCCATTGGCTGTGGTTCCAATGCGCTGCCAGCCACTCTCGCCAAGCTTCGTGCCGACCGGCGCCACCCACACGCCGCTAGCGATTGGCACGCCGAGCTTTGCGGGCCGCCCTGTTCTTCGCCCGCCGCTTGGCGACAGTGACCTCGGGCACGGTGCCGGCGTAAATGCCGAGACGCGGATGCGAGTTGAAGCCCGACGCCAGCTTGTTGATGGCAATCAAAAGCTGAGCTGCTGGCTTGTTGGTGATCGTGTCGCTCATGCGGCAACCTCTTTCTGTGCTGCGAAGTAGTCTTCGCGTTTGCGGATCATGCTGAACATTGCGGCCGATTCGCCGTGGCCCTTGCCCGGCACCGAACACCACTGAGCGACGCCGCAAGTGCGTTCGCATTGGTCCTGTGGATTCGGGAGGTAGAGGCCTTGGCGCTCGGCCTTGTCGAAGTCGCGGAACAACTGGGTAATGTGCTCGCGAGTCCATGGGCCAAGGTCGTGGCGCAGTTCGAGTACAGGCTTCGCCTTCCCTCGCGCAGTTGCGGGCCGCGCCAACTTGATGAAGGCGGCGGTCGCTGGCTTGACGCCCAGATACTCCTCGGCCGCCAGGCCGTAGACGCCCAGCTGGAACGCTGAGCCGGGAATCGTCGAGCCGCCCTTGAGGTCGTCAACCTCGATGGAGCCGTCGGCGTACTGCCTGACTTGGTCGATGTAGCCGAGGACTTCGACGCCGCCAAGCTCGATGACGAACTCGACCTCCGACGCGATGACCCGCCACTCGGCGGCATGCTCAAGGGCGTAGTTGATGTACTCGCGGACCTGATAGGCGCCGACAACCCTGCGGTCGTCCTTATCTTGCTCGCCCTTCTTGGCGCCGCCTGTCATCCAGCTTTCCCATTCGGGCCACCGGGCAAGCTGCTGCTCGATGCCCTCGTCGTAGGCCTTGTGGAAGAGGTCTACTGCCCAGTCGTCGGGATGCTCGCGGCCGGTGGTCTCCCACTTTTCGATTGCCTCGTGAGCTGCGGTCCCCATCGTGAACCAGGAGGCGGGCCGCGAAGGCGCCTTGGCGACCTTTTGCAATCTGTAGCTTTCGGCGCATTGTGCGTAGGAGGTCAGCTGCGAAACTGACCTGCGGATGGGGGGTGGTTCGGGCTCTGGCATTGCGCTCCTTTAGTTGGCGAGTGATGCGTCGTAGCGGCCGAGGGCCTCGCGCAGCTTGCCGATCTCGTCGCCAGTGAACGCGCCGGGGCCGTCATTGCGAAGGCGGATGACCGCGTCTGTTAGCGCTTGAGCGGCTGCTTCACGCCGCTTCTCGGCGGTAGCAAGGCGGATGGCCCGCTTGTCGTAGGCGATCACCGCCTTGAGTAGTGCTGCCGCCTGCCTCAGCTGAAAGTCGCGAGTCATCGGCGTCTGCGCAACGCTAACGACCGCGTCCTCGACGCTTACCGAGTCGGCGTGCCGGTCTTCCTCGTCGAGGTCATGGCCGAGCACATTCACTGCCAGCGGAACGCTATTGGCCGGAGTGACATAAAGCCCGTCCTCGGCGCCGCAGATGTACACGTCCTCGTCGTTCTGAGCCGACTCGCTAATGGTCAGGTCGTCGTAGCCGTTGTCGCTGTAGCGATATGTCCTGGTCAGTGTCATCTGGCCCTCTCGTTGATTTTGGTCATGAAAAAAGCGAGCCCGGAGGGACTCGCTTTTAGGTACTGCTTATTCAGTTGTCATGCGGCCAGCTGCCAGGCAGGGGCACTCAGCCACAAGTACGCCCGCAGTATGACGCGAGCAACCCGCAACTCGCGGCACATGTCTCTCTCGCTCATGCCATGCCGCTGCAAACGCACCATCTCGTGGTGGTCGATCAAGTTGCGACCCGCCATTGCCGAGGCGAGCCTCTCTTGGCGGAGTTCCCTGCACCATATGTCCTGTGGCTCGTGGCGCATCTCAGCGTGCGCCGCCTCGTGGGCTAGCACGCTGCGCTCCACATTCGGGTCAAGCCCGGCGCGAATCTCAACCAGCCGCTCGTCGTGATAGTAAAGCCCGGGCACCTCAAGGTCGGGCACAAACTCGACCCTAACCCCCATCATGAGCAGGTGGCGGAGTGGATCGTAGTTCTGAAAGCGGTGCGGCAAAGCGGTCCCCCCAAGGGATGTGAGTGGTTGATGCTGCAACCAAATCATGGAGGTACGACACTAAAAGCTGATTACTACAACGTTTGGATAACAGAACACCATTCACTTTAGTTACCTTTCGGTAACCATTGCGTGTTTTTGTCACATTTGACTCGCACCCTGCTTTAGGGTGACCCCTCTGCCATCTCAACCTTGATGCTGCTGTAGTCGAAGTGGCGACCGGCGGAGCCGACTTTCATGATCGTCACCTTGATCGTGTCGCGGATGATCGTCCGCTTCTGCTCGAGCGTCAGCTTGTCCCAGACCGCAGAATCGAAGCTGGCGGAGTGGGCGATCTTCGCCTCATCCATGGCCGCTTCAAGTTCGGCCAGGGACGCGTTTAGCTTCTTGCTCATAACTCCAAGTTGGGCCATGCTTAGCACCCCCTCAGAAGCCATTGACGCCGCCTCTATGAGGCGGGCACGCAGTGCCTTAGCCTCCGCTTCAAGGTCACCCGACGCAGCCCGCTGCGGCCGCTGTAGCGCCTCCGCTATTCCGGAGCCGCGCTTGCGCAGTAGCGTCGGAACTAGCATGTTGACGTAGCGGTCGACGTTCTCCGCGTTGCGATTCACATGCCCCGGGCCAATGAGCTTGCAGCGATAGACGCCGCGCCGCCCGCCACGGTGGTCACGAGTCGCCCCGATCTTCACCGTGGAGCCGCACTCGCAAAACGCCAGGCCACTGAGCAGCCAGCGGCCGCTGTTGTCGAAGCTGGTCCTGCGCTCCGGCGCCTTGAGCAGCGCACGAACTCCGCGCCACCTTTCTTCCCCGATGATTGCCGGAAATACCGGGTCATCGACGATCTCGCCATCGACTTCCCGCATGCCCGCAATCTTCGGCCGGATCAGCATCTGCAGCAGGCTGACGTGATTCCACTTAGCCCCGCGTGGCGACAGCTCGCCGCTTGCGTCGAAGTGGCGCACTAGGCTGCTCATCGTCGCGCCCAGATAAATCTGGTCGACGGCGTGGCGGAGTAGATTCGCCTGCACCTCGTTGACGACGGGGTTGCCGTCGACATTCGACCAGCCAAAAGGAACCACGCCGCCAGTCCACTTGCCATTCTCTCGGGCCTGTTGCCGTTGCCGCTTCTGACGTTCCGACTTCATCTCACTTTCGTATCGAGCCCACGCCCCCAGCGTCCGGGCTACCGCCCTGCCGGATGGTGTCGCCAAGTCAAGCTCGCCGGCCTGTACGGCGTGTGTTGCTATCCCACTCTTCTCGCTGATGTCGATGTAAGTTTCGAGGTCGCGGGTCGAGCGGGTCAGCCGGTCAAGGTGCCAGCAGAGAATGATGTCGGCGGCGCCAGTTTGCATCGCGCTTAGCATTGCCTCATAAGCTGGCCTACGCTTGCCTGAGTAGGCGCTGATGTCGGAGTCGGTGAATACTTCAATCACCTCGGCCCCCAGCCGCTTAGCCAGCAGCCTGCAGTCCTCTTCCTGGCGACTCACGCCGAGACCGGCGCCGGTCCGGTCCTGACTGATGCGAGCGTATATGAAAGCGCGAAGTCCCATGCAAACAAAGGGTAGTTTATGTAGCGTGCAACTGCCTATTTGTCAGCACTCCACAAAGCTAGTCTGATTCGGACGCGATGTCATGACGGCGGGTGGCCGTTCGCTCCGGGGCCCCTCCGCGGCGCCCGCGCGGCGGCGGGCCGAAGTTGCGGGCAGCGGGCAGAGTGGCGCCGACGGCCGGTAGAGTCTTACGCAGCAACTGGAAAAAGACTGAGGAGGCACGGGTGGCGCACTTCGTGATCATGGGATGTGGGCGTGTGGGAGCCACGCTGGCGCACACCCTCGAGGATGCTGGCCATTCGGTGGCGATCATCGACCAGGACGACCGTGCCTTCCGCAGGCTCCGCACCGGGTTTTCCGGTCGCAAGGTCACCGGCGTCGGGTTCGACCGGGAGACCCTGAAGCAGGCCGGCGTCAGTGAGGCGTACGCCTTCGCCGCCGTGTCCAGCGGTGACAACTCCAACATCCTGGCGACCCGGGTGGCCCGCGAAACCTTCCACGTGCCCCACGTCGTGGCCAGGATCTACGACCCCGGCCGCGCCGAGATCTACCAGCGCCTGGGCATTCCCACGGTCGCGGCGGTGCGTTGGAGCGCAGACCAGGTGCTGCGCCGGATCCTGCCCGAACAGCACCTCGCCGGTGATTTCCGTGAGCCCTCCGGCCGGCTGGTCCTCGCTGAAATCGACCTTGACCCGGCCTGGATCGGGCACTCCGTCGCCCAGATCGAGAAGGCGGCCGGCATCCGGGTTGCCTACCTGACCCGGTTCGGCGAAGGCATGCTGCCGGCCGCCGCTACGTCCTATCAGGAGGGCGACACCGTCCACGCCATGTTGCGCGTGGACCGCAGCGCCGAGGTAGGCCACATTCTTGCCAAAGAACCCCCCAAGGAGCAGTAAGTGAAAGTCGTCATCGTCGGGGCAGGCAGCGTCGGTTCCTCGATCGCCCGTGAGCTCCTTGCCCACAAACACGAAATCCTGCTGATCGACCTGAAACCGGAAGTGATCGGCCGCAGCGGGCTCCGTGGCGCCCATTGGCTTGTGGGCGACGCCTGCGAACTGAGCACGCTCCAGGACGCCAAGCTCGAGGACGCCGAAGTGGTGGTTTCAGCCACGGGTGATGACAAGGTGAACCTTGTGGTGTCCCTGCTGGCGAAGACCGAGTTCGGCGTTGGCCGGACGGTGGGACGCGTCAACAACCCCAAGAATGACTGGATGTTCAACGATTCCTGGGGCGTCGACGTCGCAGTCAACACCCCGCAGCTGATGACCGCGCTTGTGGAGGAAGCGGTGGAAATCGGCGACCTCGTCCGGCTGCTCACGCTGCAGACCGGGGTTTCGTCGCTGGTCGAGTTCACGGTGCCCCACGACTCGCACGTCATCGGACTGACGGTGGGAGACATTGACTGGCCCGAGGACTCCACCCTGGTGGCGATTCTTCGTGACCAGGCCCCCATCACGCCCAGCCGGGACGATGTGCTCGACGGCGGGGACGAACTGTTTTTCGTCACCACCATTGCTGCCGAAGACGACCTCAGGGCCCTGCTGTCCCCTGAACAGCAGGACCGGGACACGGACACGCACGGTTCACAGGAGGACGACAATGAACCGGCGGCCGCCCAGCCCCGGGAGCAGCAGGCCCCCGAGGACGACGGCTTCGACGGCTAAGTCCGCCGTCTGCGTCAGACAGCTAATGCCGGCGGCTACGCCGCCGGCGGAGGACCTTGCTGCGGTGCGCCGGGCTGCGAAGGTTCACCGGGCTGCGCCGGCGGCACCGCGGCAGCAACGGGCCTGGTGATGAGCCAGGCAACCCAGATGCCCAGGATGTACAGCGGGGCGCCCATCAGGAGCCGTGTGGTGGCGAGGCCGGCCAGGCCCTGCTCGCCGAGGAGGTAGAGCGGCACCTGCACCAGCAGCCGCAGGGCCAGGACGCCCACGATGATCCACGTGCCCAGGCGGTAGGCCCTGACCCGGGCCGGGTCCTTGCGCCACTCCAGGCCTTCGTTCCTGATGAAGCCGAACAGCAGGCCGGCGATGGGCCAGCGCAATGCTATGGACACCACCATGCCTGCAATGTAGGCGGCATTGGTGAAGAATCCCAGGACGTAGAAGTTTTCCGCCTTGCCGGTGGTGTTCGCCAGCCACGCGGAAATTCCGACGCCGACTATCCCGGCCAGCGCCTGGGTCAACGGACGCCGCTGGACCAGCCGGGCAATGGTGAAGGCGGCGGCCGCAGCCAAGGCGCCGATCAGGGACAGGGTGAGGTCGCGGGTGATGGTGAACGCGACGAGGAAGGTGAGTCCGGGAACGATGCTCTCGGCAATGCCCTGGACGCCGCCCGCAGTCTTGAGCACGTCGATGCTGCCGTCCTTCGTCCGATGCAGGCCGGCCTTGACTGCGTAGCCTTCCGCGAGGTCGGCCACTGGTGGTTTGACCGGTTCGGACGCGGCGCGCCCGGCAGCGGGATCCGGGGTCTCGGAC
Source organism: Arthrobacter sp. GW460-12-1-14-TSB2 (assembly GCF_059423525.1). Lineage (NCBI taxonomy): Bacteria > Bacillati > Actinomycetota > Actinomycetes > Micrococcales > Micrococcaceae > Arthrobacter > Arthrobacter sp. GW460-12-1-14-TSB2. Next base: position 142,768 of record NZ_JBWKYC010000002.1, on the reverse strand, counting down.
GGCGTCATTGGTTCTCCTGGCGGGACAGTATTTCGTAGCGGGGGTTGAACATGGTGGGCAGCCCGTCGCGCAACGTCAGCATGCCTTCCAGCCGGAGTTCGCAGCCGGGGTCGACGCCGGGTACCCGACGCCGGCCGAGCCACACGACCCGCAGCCGGTCGCGCCGGCCGGGTCCTCCGCGCCTCCGTGCCGACGGCGGTTCCACCGCGGCGGGGGCAAGGCCCCCCTGGGCGCGCGGCAGGTCGTGGTCCGTGACGATTGCGGTGAAGCTGGCAACCTGTGTGGCCGGTACGTACGTCACCGATTCGATGAAGCCGCGGCACAGCACACGTCCACGGTCCGGCAATCCACTGATGGACAGCTCGGGCTGCGGATATTCGCCGGCCGGGTCAGCCAATCTGGGTGATCTCCGGTCCGCGCTCGGGTTGCTCGAACTCAGGTGCGCCCTGCAGCGGCGCCGGAGCGGAATCCTTCGGCAGGCGGAGCTGCAGCAGGTCACGCGGCGGCATCGGGCTCTCGCCCCGCACCACCACGATCTGCCTGAACAACGACTCCAGGTTCGCCGCAGCATCGCGGTCCAGGGCAGCTTCGCCGCCCAGCACGCCGCGGAGGAACCAACGGGGGCCGTCGACGCCGATGAAGCGGGCCACGCGGTAGCCGCCCGCGCCGTCGGCTGTTCCTGCCGGAAGTTTGGCCACGAGCTCGGTGCCGAAAACTCCGGGAATCTCCTCGACCTGCCCGCCCTGGCTTCCCACGGACTGGCCGATCTGTTCACGGATCTCATCCCAGAGTCCCTCGGTGCGGGGTGCGGCGAAGGCCTGGAGCTGGAGGCTCGAACCGTCGAGGTCCATGGTCACGGCCACAACCCGCTGGGTGGCTTCCTCGATCTCGAGACGGAGCTGGAGGCCTTCCCGTGGTGCAATCAGGAGGGCGCCAAGGTCCACGTAGCCGTCAGTGCTGTCGACTTCCGAGACATCAAAGGGCCCCGTGACGGCCCGGCCGGTGCTCTCCTCGGCAGCGGAGCCTGCAGTTTCCGGGCTTTCCCCGGGCTCTGCCGCCTGGTCCTTCTTGGCCTTCTTGCCACGCCCAAAAACCATCGGGTTGTCTCCTTAGTTGTGATCATTTCCCGCCGTGCCACCCTGGGCCGCGCGGTAAGTCATGCAGCACCGGCTGAGCCGGGCGGCGCCCGCGGCTAGGCCTGCGGTGTTCCGAAACCGGCGGCGGAACCGAAACCACCGGTGGAACCGAAGCCGCCGTCACCGCGGACCGAGTCGCTCAATTCCGCAACGGCCACAAACTGTGCGTACTCCACGCGCTGAATGACCATCTGTGCAATTCTATCGCCGCGCCGCAGCTCGATGGCTTTCTCACGGTCCGTGTTCAGCAGCGTCACGGCGATCTCGCCGCGGTATCCGGCGTCCACGGTTCCGGGGGCGTTGACCACTGTCAGGCCGTGCTTGGTGGCGAGCCCGGACCGCGGGTGGATGAGGGCGACATACCCGTTGGGCAGGGCGATGGAGACGCCCGTGGGCACCAGCCGGCGTTCACCCGGTTCAAGAACTACGTCCTCGCGGGCACGAAGGTCCGCTCCGGCGTCGCCGGGGTGCGCGTAGGACGGGGCTTCGAGGCCCGCGTCGAGCATTTTCAGCTGGACCGACAGCGTGGGCGATCCGTAGGCCGCGGCACTGCCTTCCAGGGAGTTCGGCGGCAAAGTACTCACGGCTGCAGTTTCTTCAGTCACAGTCATTTACTCTAACGCGAGCGGCGCACCTTGGCCTAGCCGCGGTACTGGCCGCCGTGGGCGGCGGCCAGTACCGGGCCAAGGTGAAATACCCCGGGAAAAGTGGAAAGCTGGGCCTATGCCGGAATCTAGTGCAGCTGTGCCTGCCCCCAACAGCACACCCCGCGGAACTGCCGTTCTGTATAGCGAGAAACTCCACCCCAACCTTTGGATCTGGCTCGTGGCAGCAGGCTTGTCCGGCGCAGGCATCCTCGTGTTTGCTCCGATCAGTATGGCGGCCGGCATCACGGCAGCGCTGGTGCTGTTCACCATCATCACGGTGCTGCTGATCCTGTCCACGCCGTCGATAACGGTGACGGCAGACACGCTCCAGGTCGGGCGGGCAACCATCGAACGCCGGTACATAGGAACCGTGACACCGTTCACCGGCAAAGAGGCGACGGCGGAACGCGGCACGCGCCTGAACGGACTGGCATACCTCTGCATCCGGGGCTGGGTGGACCCGGTGGTCAGGATCGACATCACGGATCCTTCCGATCCCACGCCTTACTGGCTTACCTCCACGCGGCGCCCGGCACAGTTGACGGCGGCCCTCACCCGCGCCTAGGCCGCGTTGTCAACCCTCGCAGTCCTTGCAGAAGAGCAACCCGTCCTTTTCGCGGGCGATCTGCGAGCGGTGACGGACCAGGAAGCATGACGAGCAGGTGAATTCATCAGCCTGGGCCGGCAGGACGCGGACCAGGAGTTCCTCGCCGGACAGGTCCGCCCCTGGGAGTTCGTAGCCTTCGGCCAGATCGGATTCGTCCTCATCCACCACTGCCGTTGGCTTGTCAGCGCGGCGGGTCTTCAATTCCTCAATGGAATCTTCGTTCAGGTCCTCTTCTGATTTCCGCGGCGCATCGTAATCTGTCGCCATTATTTTTTGCTCACACTCCGATTTTTTCGGTTTGATGGCCGGGTGCCGGTGGCCGCGTTCAGGGACGGACATCGTCCGTGGGCTGGTCCCCCGGGCCGGTTCACCGATGTAAACGCTGGCCTGCCTGGTTTTGTGCCCGACTTAGGCGCCAATTTTCCCTAAGCGGGGGCGAAAGCGAGGGCTTTTCGGGGCGGCGCCCACCCGAGCCTGCCCGACGGAAGGCGGAGGCGGGATAAAAGGACTTGACGGCCGGAAAGTCGCGGAATATCGCGGCGCGCCCTCTCCCCTCCCCCGAATTGCGACTGCCGAGTGGCAGAGTTTCGAATGTCAGTAATGCCAGGGTGGAGGATTTGTATGCAGGATCTACGGCTTGTAGGCGTCCACGACGACGGGGAGCATCTCCTGTTGAGCGGCACCGGCGGCGAGATGTTCCGGCTGCCGATCGACGAAGCCCTTCGGCTCGCGGCCAGCCGCTCTCCGGCGAAAGCGGCCGCTGCAGTTGCGCCTGTTGCCATGTCCCCGCGGGACATCCAGGCACGCATCAGAAGCGGTGCCACAGCCGCCGAAGTTTCGGAACTCTCGGGCATCCCACTGGCCAAGGTCCAGCGCTATGAAGGCCCCGTACTTGCCGAGCGAGACTACGTGGCACAGCAGGCGCGAAAAATCGAGGTGGCTTCCCCTGCGCCGGGCCATGACGTCTACCGCTCCGCCTTCGGCGACAACCCGGCTACCCTCGGCGACATGGTGGCACACCGCCTCAACGCCCACGGCATCGAATCCTCCACCGTTGAGTGGGACTCCTGGCGGCGCCCGGACGGCACCTGGACGGTGGTGGCACGCTTCGAAACCAGTACCGGCGCGCACACCAGCATCGGCGAGGAACCGCCGGCCATGTGGACCTTCAGTCCCGCGCGGAAATCCCTGCAGAACGCCAACCGCTGGGCGCAGCAGCTCAGCGAACTGGAACCGCTCGACGGTCCTGTTCCGGCCCGCCGCCTGTCCGCAGTTTCCGACCGCCCGTTTGACTTTGAGACCGACGCCGAAGCGGCCGCGGCCCGGACGGCATCCGGCCAGTCCGGCAAGGATTCGGACGGCCTGCTCGAGATGCTCCGCTCACGCCGCGGCCAGCGGCTCGGTGTGGACGAGGACGGCGACGACGCCTTGGCACTACTGCTCACGAACGGTGTTCCGGCGGCCCACCCGCGCCCCTCCGAAGTAGTGGCGGAGCCCGAGGCCGATGACGACGCCACCGGGACGGAAAGCCGCGAAGAAACCGACGCTCCGGCCGCCAAGGGAGACTCGTTCACCCGCAAGCGCGAAGTCCGCGCGTCAATGCTGTCCCGGCTCAGCCTGGCTCCCCGGCACACCGGGGACGACGATGAACGGCTGAAACTCCACGACGGCGTCAGCACGGAAACCCGCGAAATCACCATCGTGGCTTCCCCGCTGCGCCCGGTGACGGACCCGGACGAAGCGTCCGCTGAAGACTCCGGCAGCACGCCGGCGGCACGCGACGCCGGCCCGGACACCGATGAAGCCGCCGTCGCGGAACCCGCCCCGGCCAAAGAAACCGCACGTGCCCGCCAGACCGGCTGGAACCGCGAATCCGCTCCGAACGTGGGTCTGGATGAACTGCTGGGCGGAGGCAGCCCGCGCCGGAGCCGGGACGACGCACCGGCCACCCCCAGAAATGACCGGGATGCAGAGCAGCCCGAACGGCAGCCATCCAAACCCAAGCGCTCCAGCGTACCCAGCTGGGATGAAATAGTCTTCGGCGCACGCGGCGACTGAGCAGCTCCGCCCTGCCTGAGCCCGCATAGGGACTAATGGCACCTTCCAGCCAGCGAACTTTCCATGAGACTGGAGAGCGGAAGGTTGGAGGCGTCATCATGACTGTTCTTGTCACCTACGCAAGTGCGATGGGTTCCACCCGGGAGATAGCCCAACGTGTGGCCTCCCGCATGGCGGTGAGGCTGGGCGAGGTCGAATGCCGGTCCGTGGAAGACGTCAAGGCTGTCTCCGGCTACAAGGCTGTGGTGGTCGGCAGCGCCATCCACAATCAGGCCTGGCTGCCCCAGGCGGTCCTGTTCTTTGCACGCCATGCGCCCGAGCTGGCCGGATTACCCGTTTGGGCGTTCAGCGTCGGGATGGCGGATGCCCTGCCAAAGCCGTTTCGCAAGCGTGGTGCCGCAGTGCAACAGGCGCGTATCGCCGGAGTTCTCGCAAAGGACGTTCCGCTTCGCGGCCACAGAGTCTTCTCAGGTGTCTACCAGGCCGCCCAGATGCCTGCATTGCTCCGGGTTTTGTTCCGGCTCACCGGCGGCCGATTCGGGGATTTGCGGGACTGGACGGCCGTCGACGCCTGGGCGGATGAGATAGCAACCCGGCTGGCACAGCCGGCTCCGTCCGCATCCTCAGGCACTCCCCCGGCGCAGCGGGTCAGCCGGGCCGGGTTTCCCCGGCACCGTTCCACAGGCAGGCGTCCACCTCGAACGGCAACAGCTGGTCCTGCTGGGCCATGACGTTGGCGCCGTGGGCAGTGACCCGCCGCATGAAGTGCCGCCGGCACAACGTCTCGTAGCCCACCACGGGGGCGTGGTCCGCCGCGCTGGTGGGGGCCTGGTCACCGGCCATGTCGACGTCGCCCACCACCACCTGCGCACCTTCGGTGACCATCACGCCGTCGACCGTGCGGGCATTGTGGGTGGCCCGGCGTCCGCACCAGCACAGCGCCTCCACCTGCAGGACCTGGACGCGGTCCGCCAACTCGATGAGCCGCTGCGATCCCGGGAAAAGGCGGGTGCGGAAGTCGGCGCTGATCCCGAAAGCAAACACGTCGACGTCGATCTCGTCCACAATCCGGGCCAGCTGTTCCACCTGCAGTGGTGAGTAGAACTGGGCTTCGTCACAAATGAGGTAGTCCACCCGCAGGCCGCGGGTGCGGCGTTGGATGACCTCGTCCCAGAAGTCCGTGCTGTCCAGGACTTCCACGCAGTCCGTCTCGAGTCCGAGCCGGCTGGAGATCCTGGCACCGCCGGCACGGTCGTTGCGGCTGAACCGGACGCCGCCGCGGCCGCGGGCCCGGTGGTTGTGGTCCATCTGCAGGGCGAGGGTGGATTTTCCGCAGTCCATGGTTCCTGAGAAGAAGACGAGTTCAGCCACGCGCTCCCTTTCGGCCTTGGGCCTGGAAGCACAACAGCGGAACCTCCCGCTCGGCTTTGGTCAGCGACCCGTGCTGCCCGACGACCTCCAGCGCGGCGGGGCGCACGCGGCGCGTGTCGTAGAGCGCCAGGGCGTCCCGGGCGGCGATCATGACATCGCCGATGCGCGCGCTGACTTCCGGGCGGATGTCGCCGAAGAGCCCGGCGGACACGGCCTCGTCGCGGGTGAACGCCCAGATCCTGTCTCCAAAACGTTTCCGCCACGATTCAATCAGCAGTGCCCGGTCCTGATCACCGGCGTCGGGCTCCAGATACAGGTGGACCATGCGCGGCTCCCCTGCGGTATGCCGGACGCCGGCGATGAGGGCCGGTTCCGCCGAGTAGTCGAACCGCTGCGATTCCGGGACGTCGAGCATGCCGTGGTCCGCGGTCAACAGGACAGTGGTCCCCGGCGGAAGCGTGGCGTTGAGCCGGCGTACGGTGGCGTCCAGCTCTTCAAGCTGGTGTTCCCACTGGGCGGACTGGCAGCCGTAGCGGTGCCCCGCCTTGTCCAGGTCGTTGACGTAGAAGTACATCAGGGAACTGTCGGTGCCCAGCATGGCCTCCGCCGCCGCTGCAGTCCTGGCGTGCGGGGTTTCGGCGGCGATGAACCGGCCGCCGCGGAGGGCGGCCTGGGTCATGGGTGAGGCGCCGAACTGCGGAAGGCTGATGGTGGTGACGTCGGTGTGGGCCGCGGCGCGCTCGAACACGGTGGGAAACGGCTGCCATTCGAGGGGGTCCACACCGGCATCCCAGTTGCCCAGCATGTTGACCACTTTGTCCTGCCCGGGATCGAGGACGTCATAGCCCACCATTCCGTGCTGGCCGGCAGGGAGCCCTGTCCCGAAGCTGGCGAGGGAGGAGGCTGTCGTGGAGGGGAAGGCGGAATCCAGGGCCACTGGAACGGCTCCCTGTCCCTGCTGCATCACGGACCGGAGGAAGGGGGTGTGTGCCGATTTTTGCTTCAGCAGGCCGCGGCCCAGGCCGTCGGCGAGGACAACGCACACCCGCTTGGCGGCAGGCAGGTTCAGCCGGTTCTCGAAGCCTTCAATCCCCAGGCTGGCCGCCGCGCTGGTCAGTACTTCGGCGATGGAACGTTGGCCGAAAGCCGGCGCCGGGGGCATCGGCGAAGGAGCGGGGGCACCCTCGGCGATGGCGACAGCTGACTGCTCAGAGTTGTTTCCGGGAATCATCTCAGCGCTGGTGCCCGCGGCTGAGGCGGTTTCCAAAAACGCCGGTGCGCGGACGCGGCGCGGCCACCAGGCCGCTGTGCGGCAGGGGCGCCGAACCGGTGTTGACGGCGCGCAGGGCGCGCGCGAACAGCTTGGCGTCCTGGACGGCCTGCAGGCCGTCGGCTTCGGCGCTGATTCGCAGCACGATGTCCTCCTGGGCGATGGTGCCGCTGTAACCGTGGTCCGCTTCGCACTGGGGATCCCCGCAGCTGGCCGGCCCCATGTCCAGTCGCTGGCCGCCGGACCAGGCGATGGAAAGGGTGAGTTCCCGCACGGGATCCGAGGGCTTGTAGTTTTGCGGCTGGGCGTACATGTAGCTCAGGACCACGGATCGGATCTGCGCCACCGGTACTGATTCGGTGGAAATCTGGGCGACAATCTGCTCGCCGGCCTCGTCGAGCTGCTGGTCGTCAACATGGGCGATGACCAGCATGTCGTCCGTCAGCACCAGCACGGTGATGTGGCGGCGTACTTCCGCGCGGTCGAAATGGGTTTCAAGATGCACAAGGTGCGCCATGCAGTCGCGGCCGTCCAGTGCGTCATCAACGACATCGGCGACCAGCCGTGGGTAGAAGCCTGCCTGCTGGAGTGCGCCTTCAAGGCTCTGGCCCTGGACACCGTGGTCATGTGCGCTATGCCCGTGTGAGGCCTGGTGACCGGGTCGGGGTGCGTGCGGCTTCGACGTGGGAGGCTGGGGGCTCATGACTCCATTTTCACAGATCGACTGGGCACTTGCTAACTGTGCGCCCGGGGCGGGCTAGCTTCGCATCGCCCGGCGGGCACTGTCGGTCCGCTGGGCGGCGTTCGCGATCCGGACATCTGCGGCCAGGATTGATACGCCGCGCAGCCCCGCCAGGACAGGGTTGAACTCCACCAGCGCTATTTCGGGATGGTTGTCCTTGAGCCGGGTCAACCTCGCGGCAAGGTCCTCCAGCGCGGCCACATCCACCGCCGGAAGGCCCTGGTAGCCGAACAGTTTCCGGGCCGCGCGCGGCGCGCGGATGAAGTCGTGGACATCGGCACCGGACAGCGGCGGAACCCGGTGGGCCCAGTCCTCCAGCAAATTCACGGCGTCCCCGGCAAGTCCAAAGGAAACCACCGGACCCAGCAGCGGATCCTCAATGGCCCGGAACGTGCAGGCTTGGCCCACCGGAGCCATCATCTGGACTTCCATGGACGGCGAGCCGTAGGGCGCAAGGGCGCGGTGCATCTCTACGATGTTGCGCCGCAATGATTCGGCGTCCTGGATGTCCAGCCGCACACCGCCAAGGTCCAGCCGGTGGCGCAGGGTCGGATCGGTGGTCTTCAGCACCACCGGCCAGCCAAGCCGCTCGGCGGCTGCAACAGCCTGGTCGGGCGTCTCGAAGCCCACGGAGGGGACAACGTCGATACCGTAGTGGGCCAGCAGGGTTGCCGCCTTCGCCGGGTCGAGCTGCACCAGCTGCTCGCCGGGGACGTCATGGAGCAGTTCCTCCAGCTCGGCCCTGACGCTTTCCGGGTCGCATCCTTCCGGCTCCGCGAAAAGACCCTGGTCGCGTTCCACCCACTCGGCATACTTGACCACGGCGGCGAGCGCTGCGACGGCGGCACCGGGGTTGGAGTAGCACGGCACGGATCCGCTGGCGGATTCGGCGTCCACGGCGTGGACAGGCAACCGTTCCGCACCCACCATGCCCTCAACATAGACGGACGGGTCCAGGATCCCGGTGAAGGCGGCAACCACCGGTTTTCCGGCCGCGGCGGAGCATTCCGCCAGGACGCCGGCAATCTTCTCCACCGTGAGGCCCCGTGCCGGCAGCAGCGCCACCACGACGGCGTGGATGGAGTCCGAGGCGAGGATCCCGGCGAGGCTCTCCCGGAGTGCCGGCAGCGCCAGTGACATGCCGGCGTCGAGATCCACGTCCGTGACAATCCGCTCAACACCGAGCCCGTTGGCGGCAGCACTGTCCGCGACCACTTTTCCGAGGGCCCGGGAGTTGCTGAAAACAGCAATGTCCGCCCCGGCCGGCAGCGGCTGGCCGGCGACGATCTGGGCCACGTCCATCAGCTGCTCAATCGTTTCAACCCGGATGACGCCGGACTGGCGCATCATCGCGTCCACGGCGCCGGCAGGCGCCTGCGTGGTCCGTACCGCATGCCCCGGAGGCAACTGCAGGCCCATCGAGTCCGATTTCGCCACGATGACGGGCTTGGTGCGGGCCAGGCGGCGGGCGAGCCGGGAAAACTTGCGCGGATTGCCGATGGATTCGAGGTAGAGTCCCACCGCGGCGGTGTCGGCGTCGTCTTCCCAGAACTGCATCATGTCGTTGCCGGAGACGTCGGCCCGGTTGCCGGCGGACAGGAACGTGGAAAGGCCCAGGCGGCGCCGGCTGGACGCGGCATACAGCGCCACTCCGATGGCGGCGGACTGGCTGAAGAGTCCCAGGCCGCCCCGGCGCGGCAGGCTTGGCGCCATGGATGCGTTCAGGGACACGGCCGGGTTCGTGTTGACGATGCCCAGGGACGCGGGGCCGATCACGCGCATCCCGTTGGAGCGGGCCTGGCGGACCAGCTCGCGCTGCCTGGCCAGCCCGCGTTCACCGTCGTCGGCGTACCCGGCCGTCGCCACCACAACGCCCTTGACTCCCGAGGCCGCGCAGTCCGCCACAACTTTGGGGACTTCCTCATAGGGGACGGCGATGATGGCCAGCCGGACGGGGTCCGGCACCTCGGAGAGCCTGGCGAAGGACAGCATCCCGGCGAGTTCGAGCGCCTCGGGGTTGATGGCGTAGACCGGCCCGGTGAAGCCGCCCTCGATGATGTGTTCGAGCAGCTGGTAGCCGATGGTGCCCCATTTGCGGCTGGCCCCGATCACCGCGACCGACGACGGCGCCAGCAGCTCCTGGATGCTGCGCGCCTCCGCGCGGTGCTCGCGTGACTCCATCACGGCCCGGGATTTTTCCGTGGGGTCGATGTTGAACTCCAGGCTCACCACACCGTCGTCGAAATGCCTCTTGACGTCGTAACCGGCGTCGGAGAAAACCATCAGCATTTTGCGGTTTTCCGGCAGCACTTCGGCACTGAATTTACGGATGCCGTTTTCGCGGGCGGCAGCGGCCAGGTGTTCCAGCAGGATCGATCCGATGCCGCGGCCCTGGTGGGCGTCGGCTATATTGAAGGCAACCTCGGCTTCTTCGGGATCGGTCAGCCGGTCGTAGCGGCCGATGCCCAGGATTTCACCGCCTATGGTGATCACCAGCGCCACCCGGTCCTTGTAGTCCACTTCCGTGAAGCGCTTCAGCTCCTTGCTGGAGAGCCTCGCTTTAAAGGCGAAAAACCGCATGTAGATGGACTTCTGCGACTGGCCGGTATGGAAAGCCTGCACGGCGTCGGCATCTGAGGGGTGGATCGGGCGCAGATGAGCCGTCCCTCCGTCCCGCAGAACGACATCGGCTTCCCAATATTCCGGATATACGCCGTCCCCGGGCTGATCCACCATAGGCTTAGCCTAGCTAAAACTCGCCAGTAAACCGTTAAGGATCCACCAGCCCCATGGCCCGCCGCCAAAGTTCCGCCCCGGCAGGGGACGCCGTCCAGGACTACACCGAGAACATCGTTGACATCGACGTCACGTCGGAAATGGAAGGCTCGTTCCTCGCGTACGCCTATTCGGTCATCTATTCACGGGCCCTCCCGGATGCCCGTGACGGCCTGAAACCGGTGCAGCGGCGCATCCTCTACATGATGAGCGAAATGGGCCTGCGCCCTGACCGCGGCCACGTCAAGAGCGCCCGCGTGGTGGGCGAGGTCATGGGCAAGCTGCACCCGCACGGCGACACCGCGATCTACGACGCCATGGTCCGCATGGCGCAGGACTTTTCGCTGCGGCTGCCGCTGATCGACGGCCACGGCAACTTCGGCTCGCTCGACGACGGCCCGGCGGCCCCGCGGTACACCGAGGCCCGCCTCGCTGCGGCTGCGCTCACCCTCACCGACCACCTCGACGAAGACGTGGTGGATTTCGTCCCCAACTACGACAACCAGCTGACCCAGCCGGATGTCCTGCCGGCGGCGTTCCCCAACCTGCTGGTCAACGGCGCCACGGGCATTGCCGTGGGCATGGCCACAAACATGGCCCCGCACAACCTCGTGGAGGTCATCTCCGCTGCCCGGCACCTGATCGCGAACCCCGGGGCCACCCTCGAGGACCTCATGCGGTTCGTTCCCGGCCCGGACCTGCCCACGGGCGGCCGGATCGTGGGCCTGGACGGCATCCGCGACGCCTACGCCACGGGACGCGGCTCGTTCAAGACCCGGGCGAAGGTGGAGATCGAGCAGCTGTCCGCCCGCCGCACCGGCCTGGTGGTCACCGAGCTTCCCTACATGGTGGGCCCGGAGAAGGTGATCGAGAAGATCAAAGACGCCGTCAACGGCAAGAAGCTGACCGGCATCAGCGACATCGTGGACCTGACCGACCGCAAGCACGGGCTCCGCCTGGTGATCGAGCTGAAGAACGGCTTCAACCCGAACGCCGTACTCCAGCAGCTCTACCGCTACTCGCCGATGGAAGATTCCTTCGGCATCAACAACGTGACGCTCGTGGACGGCCAGCCGCAGACGCTGGGCCTCGTGCAGCTGCTCTCCGTCTACGTGGACCACCGCATCAACGTGGTGCGGCGCCGCACGGCTTTCCGGCTGGCAAAGAAGAAGGACCGCCTCCACCTGGTGGAGGGCCTGCTGATCGCCATCGTGGACATCGACGAGGTCATCCAGATCATCCGGTCCTCCGACGAGGTTGCCGCCGCCCGCGAACGCCTCATGTCCATCTACGACCTCACCGAAATCCAGGCGAACTACATCCTGGAACTCCGGCTCCGGCAGCTGACCAAGTACTCCCGGATCGAGCTCGAAAAAGAGCAGGACCAGCTCAAGCGTGAGATCGCGGAGCTCGAGGCCATCCTGGCTTCGGACCAGCGCCTGCGCGAACTCGTCTCGGACGAACTGGCTGAAATCGCGGAAAAGTACGGCACCCCGCGCCGGACGGTGCTGCTTGAATCCGAGGCGGTCTCCCCCACCGTCGCCGCGCTGGCCGCTGCGCCCGGCGGCAAGGGCAAGGCGGCCCCGCTCGCCCTGGAAATAGCCGATGATCCCTGCTGGGCCATCCTGAGCGCCAGCGGACAGATCGCCCGGACCTCAAACCAGGAGCCCCTGGCCGAGTCCGGTCCGCGGTCACGGCACGACGTGTTCCGGTCCGTGGTGAAAACCTCGGCGCGCGGCGAGATCGCCGCCGTCACGTCCCTGGGCAGGATGCTGCGCCTCCAGGTCATGGACATGCCCGTGTTGCCGCCGATGTCCGGGCTTCCCAACCTGGCCGGCGGCGTACCTGCCAAGGACTTCATCACGCTGCTGAAGGGCGAGACCCTGGTCGCTTTCGCCCCGCTGGATACGGTGCTGGCGATCGGCACGGCGCAGGGCATCGTCAAACGCGTCCAGCCCGACTACCCCCTCAACCGCGAGGACTGGGAAGTCATTGCCCTCAAGGACAAGGACACCGTGGTGGGCGTTGAGCCGGCCGGGGCAGACGACGTCGACCTCGTGTTCCTCACCAAGCAGGCGCAGCTGCTGCGCTTCACCGCCGCAGCGGTCCGGCCGCAGGGCCGCACGGCGGGCGGCATGGCGGGGATCAAGCTGGGAGCCGGGGACGAGGTGCTGTTCTTCGGAACTGTCGCCCCGGGCGACGAGGAGGCCGTCGTGGTCACCGTTTCCGGGACCGAGGGTGCCCTGCCGGGCACGGCCCCCGGTGCCGGGAAAGTGACGGCCTTCGCGGAGTACCCGGCCAAGGGCAGGGCCACTGCGGGAGTGCGGGCGCACCGGTTCCTGAAGGGCGAAGATACCCTGCTCATTGCGTGGGCCGGACACGGGCCGGCCAAGGCGTCCTCGCTGGCGGGGGTGGCGCGCTCGCTCCCGCAGGAACACGGCCGACGGGACGGCTCCGGCATCCCGCTGTCGCAGGCCGTGGACGCCATTGGGCCCAGCATGACCTGGGCCTAGACTACTGGCATGCCTATCATCCCCGATGAAAAAGACTGGACCTGGGTGCTGACCAGGGTCTGCCCGGAGTGCGGATTCGACGCCTCGACAGTCACTCCCGCCACGGTTCCCGGCAGCGTCACGAACATGCTTCCGCGCTGGCGGGCGGCGCTGCGCCGCCCGGACGTCGCGGAACGACCGGACGAGGCCACGTGGTCCGTGCTGGAGTACGCATCGCATGTCCGGGATGTCTTCAGCCTCTTCGACCGCCGGCTGAACCTGATGCTGAGCGAGGACGACGCCCGGTTCGAGAACTGGGACCAGGACAAGACCGCCGTGGAGCAGGACTACGCCAACGCGGACCCCGCCATCGTCAGTGCCGAACTAACCGCCGAAGGCGAACAGATCGCGGAGTCATTCGCGGGCGTTCATGAGGACGAGTGGGGCAGGAAAGGCATCCGGGGCAACGGTTCGGAGTTCACGGTGATGACCCTCGCGCAGTACTTCCTGCACGACGTCGTCCATCACCTGCACGACGTCGACGCCTGAGTTGATCAGCTGGCCCGGTCAGGTGCGCACGGGCAGTTCCTTGTCCCACGCCAGGCTCCGGTTGACGGCGCTGTACCCCATTTTTTCGTAGAGGGCGAGCGCTCCGGTGGGGTTCTCCGAGTCGACATCGAGGGAGGCGCGGTCCATCCCTGCCGCGGCAAAGCGCCGCATCGCATCGGCGAGCAGGGCCTGGGCGATCCCGCGTCCGCGGTACTCGCGGCGGACGCCCAGCAGTTCCGTATACCCCTCGCTGTAGCCCCGGGATACCGCGCTGTCCGGGTCGTGGCTGGCCAGCTGGTAGCCTGCCACGGTTCCGGAGCCGCGGTCCAGGACCACAGCGCTCAGGTCTGGCCTGGCCTGCGGATCGTTGACGGTGAAACCCCAGGATTCCTCATCCCGTGGTTCGCTTCCCCAGTGGTCACGGAAGGCGGCGTTGTGGGCCAGCCGGACCTCCTCACTGAGCTCCGGCCGCATGGTTGCCAGTTCCAGCCCGTCATCGAGCCGCACGTCTGGAAGCGGGACGCCGTCCAGGTGCCGGTGCATCTCGTTGAAATAGCGCACCACGTGGAATCCTTCTTTGCGGAGCAGCCGCTGCTGGTGCTCGTGCTGCTGCTCCATGTGGACCCGCAGCCGCGGCGACGGTTCGTTGTCTTCCCGACCCTGGTCGTCCGCGAAACGCTCGAGGGTCCGCTGGCTGAGCCATCCCAGCAGCGCCGTGCCGATTCCCCGGCGCTGCCAGCCGGGGTCGACGCAGCCGAAACCGTAGGCCTTGTCGCCGTCCGGGTTTTTCGTGATGCGGGCATAAGCGCGGGGTACCGACCCGCGGTCCAGCAGCAGCAGCGTGTTGGCGGCCGGATGGTTCTTCTTCGACTGCAGGATCTGTTCAAGGTCGGCGGCCCGCTCAAACCACACGGGCCGTTCCACCTCGGCCGTCCGGGCAATCAGGTCAGCCCACGCCGCGACGTCCCTCTCCTCTGCCGGACGCCAGGCCAGCCCCTCGCCGGCCAGTGCGTCCCGCCAGGATCCGGGCATCGGAGCGTCGTTGTTCAGCATGCCAACAGGCTAGCTGCCGGCCCCGCCCCGCGCCAGAACCTGCCCGACGCGGGCGCGCGCCCCTGCGTCGAGGTCCAGCCTGCGGTCTGCCGGGTCAATGTCGTCGGGATTGTGGGTCACCAGAACTACAGTCCGTCCGGTGAGACCCCGCCGAAGGTCAGCCAGCATTTCCCGGCCCGCCTCGGCGTCAAGATGGGCGGTGGGTTCGTCCAGCAGGATCACGTCGGCCCCGGTCATGAGGGTCCTGGCAACCGCCAGCCGTTGGCGTTCCCCGCCGCTGAGGAAGGCGCCGCCGGGTCCGATCCGGGTGTCGGCGCCCTCCTCCAGCCTGCGAAGCAGCGGCTCCAGTCCCACGGCGGCCAGGGCCTCAGCGATTTCCTGACCGGCGTCGCCGTCCTTGCCTTCCGGCCGGCCGAGGAGGAGGTTTCCGCGGATGGTGGAGTCGAAAAGGTGCGCTTCCTGCGGACACCAGGCAGCGCGTCCGGTGACAGCGATCCGGCCGGAGCGTGGCAGCAGGAACCCGAGCAGGACGGCCAGCAGGGTGGACTTTCCGGAGCCTGAGGTTCCGGTCACGGCGAGCCAGCGGCCGGGTTCCGCCGTTGCGGAAACACCGGTGAAGACTTCCGGACCCGCGGGCCAGGCAGCTGAGAGCGACTCAAGCTCGATACCTGGCAGCCCGCCGGGGCGTTGGGCAACAGGCTCCAGTCCGGGTGTCCCGCGGTTCGGTCCACCGGTGTCCACAGCGGGTGTGGCTGCGGCGCCCGTTTCTGCGGCGGGGACGCCGGCGGCATCGGGGTCGGCGGCTTCGGAGGCGTCCAGCACGCCGGCCTCGCTGATCCGGTCCAGGACCAGGCGGAGAGCCGGGTACTGGCGTACCGCCGTCGTGATGGCGGCGTACGGATCCACCAGCGCGAGCTGCAGCAGGACCACGACGGCGGCCGTGGCCGGGGCCACGGATCCGCCCGTCACCTCGGGTCCGGCCAGGACCGCAGCGGCCAGGGCGGCGGTCCCGCAGGCAAGGACGGTGAGCGCCTGGCCCAGCCCCTCGGCCCACGCGGACCGCTGCGAGGCAGCTGTTGCCTCCTTGTCGGCAACTCCAATGGCGGACAGGACAGGTGCGGCGACACCGTTGGCGTGCAGTTCAGCGCGGGCGTCCAGCGCCGCGGCGATGTCCCGCAGGACCCCTGAGCGGAGCCGCTGCTCGGCCTGCGCCGACATCCTGTCTGCGAGGAGTGCCGCTGCCGGCGCGGCAACCAGTGACACCACTGCAGCGGCGATGACTGCAGGCAGCGCCGCGGGCAGCAGGAGGCCTGTGGCTGCAATGGCGGATGCACCCACAGCCACGGCGGTCACAGGCGGCAGGACCACCCGGGGCACCAGGTCCCGGACGGTATCGACGTCGTCAATCACCGTCCCCAGGACGTTTCCGCCTTGCAGGAGCCGGCGCAGGGACAGGGCGCGACGGCTCAGCGAATCCCAGAGCCGGCCGCGCAGCCTGGTGAGCGAGGCGAATACGGCGTCGTGCAGCAGGAGCCGCTCGGTGTAGCGCAGGACTGCCCTGCCGATGCCGAAGAACCGCACGCCCACGATGGCGGTGAGGAGGTAGAGGATGGGCGGCTGCTCGCTGGCCCGGATGATGAGCCAGCCGGACAATCCTGCCAGGGCAACGGCGAACAGGGCCGCCAGGACCCCCACGACGCCGGCTGCGCCGAATTTGAGGGACTCCGGCCGCAGGAGCCTGAAGATCCGGGCGGGAGTGTTGTGCGTGCGGACCCCCGCGGTCCCTCCGGCCCGGGCGTCGGTTCCCGCCGTGGCACGGTGCTCGGCCGCCCGCGCCGTCACCGGCGCCGTCGCCCGCCCCAATGCCGCATCCGGTGCCGCGTCCGGTCCCGCGTCCGGTGCCGGGAGAACGGCGGAATGCCGTGACGAGCCGGCAGCGTCTGCTGCCGGCCATCCCGGTGCGGATCCGGCGGCGACAGGAACTACGTGGTCTGCCAGTTCCCGGGTGAGGCGGTCGTGGGCCACGAGCAGGACAGTGGCCCGGCCGCGAAGCTTCAGGATGGATTCGTTGACCACGTTGGCGGATTCGCGGTCCAGATGCGCGGTGGGCTCATCCAGCAGCAGCAGGGTGGCACCGGCCTCGATCCGGGCCAGGCCCCGCGCCAGGGCAACCCTGCGGAGCTCCCCCGGGCTGAGCTCGGCGGGATGTTTCGCGGCCAGGTGTCCGGCTCCTGCCGCCTCAAGGCAGGCCCTGGCCTTCGAGGCGGCGGCATTGGCGGAGGCTGTGCCTGCGGTGCCGGCGGCGCCGCCCTTCAGGTAGAGCATCACCTCGGCCAGCACACTAATCTCCACCATGACCGGATGCTGCGGCACCCAGGCGACATCCGGCGGCGAGAACCCGGCGATCCCGCCGCTCACCACTGCACCGCCGCCCGTGCCGACGATTCCCGCCAGGACGCCCAGAATGGTGCTCTTGCCTGCCCCGCTGGCACCGTCGAGGGCGGTAATCCGGCCGGCGGGTGCGTCAAAACCCAGCGGTCCGACGGCGGGTTCCAGCCGCCCGCCGTACGTGACCGTCAGATTCCTGACCGTCACCGCCGGAAGGCCCGCGCCGCCCTCGGAAGTCCCCCCGGGAAGCAGGCCGCCCTGCGGCTGCGAGCCATTCTGCGGCTGCAGCGGCCGGACCTCCGGCGCGTCCATCACCGCGGCGACCTCGGCCAGGGCCGCACGTCCGTCGTCGCTTGAGTGGTGGGCGGTGCCCAGTTCCCGCAACGGCAGATAGCAGTCGGGTGCCAGGATCAGGGCGAGGAGCCCGGCCTCGAGTGCCATGTCGCCGTGGACCAGGCGCACGCCGATGAAGACGGCCACAACGGCCACCGAGATCGTGGCGATGAGTTCCAGCGCGAGCGCGGAGAGGAAGGCCGTCCGCAGGGTGTCCATGGTCCGGGAGCGGTACTGCTCCGAGATGTCCTCGAGGGCCTTCCGCTGGGCACTGGCCCGGCCCAGCCCCACCAGTACGGGCAGCCCTTTGGCCAGTTCCAGCATGTGGCCCGACAGGCGGGCCAGGGCCGATTGTGCGGCCCGGACCCGGTCTTCGGTGTACCTGCCGATCAGCACCATGAACACCGGCACGAGCGGTACGGTCAGGACGACCACCACTGCACTGACCCAGTCGGCGAACAGGATCCGGGCGCCCAGCAGGAGCGGGATGGCGGCGCAGTTGACGAGGGCCGGCAAAAACTGGGCGTAGTAGCTGTCCAGAGCATCCAGGCCTCTGGTGGCCAGGATCGCCAGGCCGCCGTCGGACGGGCCAGCCGCACGCGTGCCGTTCCGCAGTGCGCGTTCCAGCAGTGCGGCGCGCAGTTCTTCCTTGACTCCGAGGGCCGCCCGGCGCGAGGCCACCCCTTGAGCCCACACCGTCACGGACCGGAGGACCACGCCTGCCAGTCCCCAGCCCAGCTGGTCGGCCCAGGCCGGGCTCTGGGAGACCAGTCCGGCCAGGACCGATGCCACCGCCTGCGCCATCAGCACCAGTGACAATGCCTTGAGGGCAGCGAGGAAGCCGAGCCAATAAAGCGCGAGCCGGTTTGCTGGGCCGGCCGGGAACTGCGGTCTCATCGGGTCCTAGTCTTTGGGGGCCAGCGCCCTGGCGGCGATGGCAGGCAGGAAACTGTGGGCTTCCGGGATGTGGGCGGCACTGACCCGGCGGCGGAACACCCAGTAGGTCCAGGCCTGGTAGGCCAGCACCAGGGGCAGGCCCACGCAGGCCACGATGGTCATGAGCCCCAGGGTGTAGTCGGAGGATGAGGCATTGGAAATGGTCAGGTTGAAGTCCGCGTTGAGGGTGGAGGGAAGCACCACCGGGAAGGCCGCACCGAAGATCGACGCGCTGCCCAGGAGCAGGAACACCCCGAGCGACAGGAACGCCTTCCCCTCGAGTCCGTTCCGGCCGAACTGCCAGGCGAACACCGCGGCCACCACTGCCGCGGCAACCGCCGCGATGGTCCAGGCTTCGCCGCTGAGGAGCTGCACGCTGATGGCCCAGCCGGCGATGGGGAGCAGGAGGACCGGCAGCAGCCGGACAAACCAGTTCCGGGCGCGGTGCCTGACATCGCCGTCGGTCTTCAGGGCGAGGAAGGCCAGCGCGTGCAGCAGGGAGAAGCACACCACGGCCAGCCCGCCCAGGACGGCGTAGCCGCTGAACCAGGCGAACGGTCCGCCCTCGCGGTCGCCATTGGCGTTGAGCGGGAGCCCGGTGGTGGTCAGCGCCAGCGCCGCGCCGACGCCGAACGCAGCCACGAGGGATCCGGCCGCTATGGCCCAGTCCCACACCGCGCGCCAGCGGTCCGTGTCCACCTTGCCGCGGTACTCGAAGGCCACCGCACGGAAGATGAGGGCAACGAGGACCAGCAGCAGCGGAAGGTAGAGGGCAGAGAACAGGGATGCGTACCAGAGCGGGAAGGCGGCGAACGTCGCGCCGCCGGCGGTCAGGAGCCAGACCTCATTACCGTCCCAGACGGGGCCGATCGTGTTGAGCAGGACGCGGCGCTCGGTGTTGTTGCGGGCGAAGAGCTTCATCAGCATGCCGACGCCGAGGTCGAACCCTTCGAGAAAGAGGTATCCCGTCCACAACACCGCGATGGCGATGAACCAGATGGTGGGCAGCAGTTCCATGGTCGAATTTCCTCTGCGCTTAGTAGGCGAATGCCAGGACGTCGTCGGAGCCGCCGGGCTTGCCGGGGCCGCCGGGGCCCGGTGTGGCGTCCTCGTTTTCGCCGACTGGGGCGTGGGCGAGTTCAGGCATTGCGGAAACCACGCCGCCGCGGATGTACTTCACCAGCAGCTTCACCTCCACCACCAGCAGCACGGCGTACACGGCCGTCAGCACCACCAGGGAGGTGAGCAGTTCTCCTGCGGAAACGCCCGGTGAAACGGCCGCAGCGGTGAACATAAACACCTGGTCGATCCCGCTGGGGTCCGGGTTTGGCGCGACCACGAAGGGCTGGCGTCCCATTTCGGTGAAGATCCAGCCGGCCGCGTTGGCACCGAACGGCGCCATGATGCCGACGACGGCGAGCCGCATCAGTCCGCGGGAGGCCGGCACGGTGCCTTTGCGGGTGGCCCAGAGCGCCACGAGGGCAGCGAGGGCAGCGAGGCCGCCGAAGCCGATCATCATCCGGAAGCCCCAGTAGGTCACTTCCATGACCGGAACGTACTCGATTTCCTGCCCGGCACGGTCACCGTAGATGGGGTTGTCCGGGAGGTGCGTTCCGTAGTCGGCCTTGTACTGGTCCAGCAGGCTGTTGACGCCTTTCACTTCGGTGGTGAAGTCGCCCTTGGCCAGGAAGGACAGGATCCCGGGAACTTCGATCACCGCCACGATCTCGTCGCAGTTCTTTGAACCGACGTTGCCGACGCTGAGGACGGAGAAGCCGGTGCCGTCGTGGCAGGCAGCCTCGGCCGCGGCCATCTTCATGGGCTGCTGTTCGAACATGAGCTTGCCCTGCAGGTCGCCGGTGAGGGCTGTTCCGGCGAAGGAAATCATGGCCACGACGGCGCCGATCCGGAGCGAGGTGATCCAGACCTTGTAGTCAGCCTTGTCGCGGCCCGGAATGTCCGCTTCGCCCGGGATGACCTTGCCGTCCTTGCCCACGGTGTCGATGCCGTCATGGCGGCGGCGCCACAGGTGGTACCAGGCGATGCCCAGCAGGAAGCCTCCGGCAACGGCCAGGGCGCCGAAGAGGGTATGCGGGACTGCCACGAGGGCGGTGTTGTTGGTGAAGACGGCCCAGGCGTCAGTCATGACCGGGCGCCCGTTGATCATTTCCACACCGACGGGATGCTGCATCCAGCTGTTGGCCACGATGATGAAGTACGCGGAGAACACCGAGCCCACCACGGCAATCCAGAGGCAGGCCAGGTGGACGCCCCTCTTGAGTTGCTTCCACCCGAAGATCCACAGCCCCAGGAAGGTGGACTCCACGAAGAAAGCCAGGAGCGCCTCGAGGGCCAGCGGCGCCCCGAAAACGTCCCCGACGAAGCGGCTGTATTCGCTCCAGGCCATCCCGAACTGGAACTCCTGCACGATGCCGGTGGCAACGCCCATGATGAAGTTGATGAGGAACAGCTTCCCCCAGAACTTGGTCATGCGGAGGTATTCGGGCTTGCCGGTGCGGTACCAGACTGTCTGGATGACTGCCACCACGAGGCCCAGCCCGATGGTCAACGGGACCATCATGAAGTGGTACACGGTGGTGATGCCGAATTGCCAGCGTGCGATTTCCAAAGCGTCCAAGGCAGTCCCTACTTTTGGCTAGGCTTTCATCAGTCCAGGTCTTCTACGCTTCGTAGAAGACCAATTTCTACAGAGTGTAGAACACTTTCGGCGAGCAGTGTAACCAACAGTTCCACCGGCCGGACCCGCTGGCAAGGGCGCGACGCGCCGATTGTTCTACCTCATGTAGAAAGAAACTGCAAAAAGATGTAAATTTAGATCCTAAGTATTCAACTACGTTCCGCGAAGGCCGCCCCGGCTTCGCGGATCGGAACGTTAAGAAGGATGTACGGAATGGCAAGTCTTGGTGAACTGGAACGGGCAGTGATGGATTTGCTCTGGGCAGGCCAGGAAGCGGCCACCGCCAACACCCTGCGGGACCTGCTGGCGCAGAGCACCCAGGCCCAGGGCGGCACGGCCGGCCACGAGGGCAAGGACCTCGCCGTAACCACCGTCCTGACCGTGCTTTCACGCCTGGAGAAGAAGGGGCTCGTGGAACGCGAACGCGGCACCCGCCCGCACCGCTACCAAGCTGTCTCCAGCAGGGCGGACCACACCGCCGAACTCATGCACGAGGTCCTCGGCTCGGCGCCGGACCGCGAAGCCGTGCTCGCCCGTTTTATTGGCTCCGTCACCGAAAGTGAAGCCGAAACACTGCGCAAACTGCTTGGCCACAACTAACAGCGCATGTTCTGGACCTCATACTTACTGGCGGTCCTGGCGATAGTCCTGGCGTGGCCGGTGCCTATCCTTCTTTCGCGCGCGCAATGGCCGGCCCGGTCACCGTTCACGGCCATGCTGCTCTGGCAGGCAATCGCCCTGGCCGGCGGCCTGTCCATGATCGGCGCCATGCTGGTCTACGGCCTCGAGCCGATCGGTGACAACCTCCTGGCCGGCCTGCGCGGGTTGGCCGGAATGGTCCTTTTTAATGCCCCCACCACGGCGCTGGGCTTCTGGCATCTCTTCGCGCTGTCGGCGGCGGCGCTCCTCACCGCGCACCTCGTTTTTACGCTGCTGCTGACCTACTACCGGATCGAACGGCAGCGCAGGCGCCACCGTGAACTCCTTGCCCTCCTGGCGTCGCCGTCCACCGACGGCCCGGGAACCGTGGTGATCAACCACGATTCCCCCGTTGCCTACTGCCTCCCGGGGGGCGCACGGTCTGTCACGGTGCTGAGCGACGGCTTGATGGCTGCGTTGGAGCCGGCAGAACTTCGCGCCGTGCTCATCCACGAGAACGCCCATCTGAGCCAGCGCCACCACCTCCTGTTGTGGGCGTTCGCGGCCTGGCGACAGGCCCTCCCCTGGCTGCCCACCACCCGCCTTGCCCAGGAATCAGTGAGCACCCTGATCGAAATGCTTGCTGACGACGTCGCCTTGAAGACCGAGAGCAAGGCCACCCTCATCAAGGCCATTGCCATTGTTGCCAGCGGTCCTGCCGGCGTGCCCGGCGGCCGCGTGGCGTTCAACGGCGCCGACCTGCCGTCCGGCGACGCCGGCGCGGGCGGCATCAGCGCAGCCGGAATGGTCGACGCCGGTCTCCAGGGTTCGCCGGGCAGCGCGAGTTCGGCCGGCACCACCGTGTCCCGGGTCCGCAGGCTACTGTCCCCCCAGGAGCCGCTGCCGGCGCCGCTGCGGGCTTTGGTCCTGGCGGGCTGCCTGCTACTTCTGGCGGTCCCCACGGCTTTGCTGATTGTCCCGGGGCTGCTCGGCTAACCGCCCCTTCCGCAACCGCCCCTTCCGCAACCGCCCTTGTCGGCCGGGTGCTCCCCGGCCGCAGGACTCAGGCGTCGATCCGCTCCCGATCCAGGCTCGCAGCACCGGCAATGATGAAGTCCTTGCGCGGCGCGACGTCGGAGCCCATCAGCAGGTCGAAGGTCTCTTCTGCCTGCTTGGCGTTTTCGATCCCCACTTTGCGCAGGGTCCGGTGGCGCGGATCCATGGTGGTCTCCGCCAACTGTTCCGCGTCCATTTCACCGAGGCCCTTGTAGCGCTGAATGGGTTCCTTGTACCGCTTGCCCTCCTTGGCCAGCCGCGCCAGCAGCACGTGGAGTTCAGCTTCGGAGTAGGTATAGATCATCTCGTTGGCTTTCTGCCCGGCGTTGATGACCTCCACGCGGTGCAGCGGCGGCACTGCGGCGAACACCCTGCCCTCATCGATCATTGGCCGCATGTAGCGGAAGAAGAGCGTGAGGAGCAGCGTGCGGATGTGGGCGCCGTCCACGTCGGCATCCGTCATCAGGATCACTTTGCCGTAGCGTGCCGCCGTGATGTCGAAGCTTCGCCCGGACCCTGCGCCCACCACCTGGATGAGCGCAGCGCACTCGGCGTTGGACAGCATGTCCCCCACCGAGGCCTTCTGCACGTTGAGGATCTTGCCGCGGATGGGCAGGAGCGCCTGGAAGTCCGAGGAGCGGGCCAGTTTGGCAGTTCCCAGCGCGGAGTCTCCCTCCACGATGAACAGTTCCGAGCGGGCCACGTCATCCGTGCGGCAGTCCGCCAGTTTCGTGGGCATCGACGATGTCTCCAGCGCGTTCTTCCGGCGCTGTGTCTCCTTGTGGACGCGCGCGGAAATCCGGGACTTCATCTCGCTGACGATTTTTTCCAGGAGCAGCGCGGACTGCGCCTTGTCATTGCGGTTGGCGGAGCTCAGTTTGGCATTGATCTCCTTCTCCACCACCCGTGCCACGATGGCCCGGACCGCTGAAGTGCCGAGGATTTCCTTGGTCTGGCCCTCGAACTGCGGCTCGGCCAGGCGTACCGTCAGCACCGCGGTCAGGCCCGCGAAGATGTCGTCCTTTTCGATCTTGTCGTTGCCGGCTTTGAGCTTGCGGGCATTCGTTTCCACAGCCTTGCGGAAAGTCTTCACCAGGGCCTGCTCGAAGCCGGACTGGTGCGTCCCGCCCTTGGGGGTGGAGATGATGTTCACAAAGCTGCGCACGGTGCTGTCGTAACCGATTCCCCACCGGAGTGCCACGTCCACTTCACAGTCGCGTTCCACTTCGGCGAGCTGGCTGTGGCCCCGCTCGTCCAGGACCGGAACGGTTTCCTTGAACTTGCCCGAACCGTGCAGCCGCCAGGTGTCCGTGACCGCCGGATCAGCGGCGAGAAAATCGACGAACTCGGAGATGCCGCCGTCGTGGTGGAAGACCTCCTCGTGGCCGGCCAGTTCGCCGGGAGTGCCCGGAAGCCTCCGCTGGTCGCGGACGGTCAGCTTTAGGCCCGGTATCAGGAAGGATGTCTGCCGGGCCCGGGCGGCCAGTTCATCGTAGGAGAACTTGGCGTCCGGGGTGAAGATCTGGCGGTCCGCCCAGTACCGGATCCGGGTGCCGGTGACACCGCGTTTGGCCTTGCCCACCACGTCAAGGACCGAATCATTGACGAACGGTTCGAACGTCGCCGCCGGATCGGGTTTGGTCCCCGGGTCCTTGAACCGCCCCGGTTCGCCCCGCCGGAAGGACATCTTGTACGTCTTACCGCCGCGGTCCACCTCCACGTCAAGGCGGGAAGACAGCGCGTTGACCACCGAGGCACCGACGCCGTGCAGGCCGCCGGACGCCGTATAGGATCCGCCGCCGAACTTGCCGCCCGCGTGCAGTTTGGTAAAGACAACTTCGACGCCGGTCAGTCCGGTCTTGGGCTCAACGTCGATGGGGATGCCGCGGCCGTCATCGTGAATCTCCACGGAGTTGTCGGCGTGCAGGATGATCTGGATGTCATGGCCGAACCCGGCCAGGGCCTCGTCGACGGAGTTGTCGATGATTTCCCACAGGCAGTGCATCAGGCCGCGGGAGTCGGTGGAACCGATGTACATGCCCGGGCGCTTGCGGACGGCCTCGAGGCCTTCCAGTACAGACAGGTGCCGGGCAGTGTAATCAGAACTTGGTGCCACGGGTTGTGAACTCCTTCAGTGACGGAATAGCTAAGGCTTTTGACGCTCTTCCTAGGTTAGTCGGCCCGCGCCGGGACGCTTGCCAGCCACTCCAACATCGGCGTCGTCCGGCAGTACCCGTTACGGAATGGTGATACGCGCACAGCGAAAGTGATCCATCCTTGTCATGGTTTTGCTACGAATGCTGGTTATATAGATGTACAGATCTACTAAGGAGGCCGAAATGACAACAGCAGTTGCGGACCGCACGCTCAACGCACTGGACCGGTGCGATCGTTGCGGAGCACAGGCGTACGTCCGGGTTGTTCTCGAGTCCTCCGGCGGGGAGCTGCTCTTCTGCGGCCACCACGCGCGGGCAGTCGAAGCGACGCTTAAGCCGCTGAGCTCCGACTGGCACGACGAGACGGGCCGGCTTCACGAGAAGCCGCCGGTATCGGTGGACTAGGCAACTCTCTGACAGCAACAGGGCTCCTCCGCTTCGGAGGGGCCCTGTTCGTTTGTCCCTGGACACCCCTCAACTCCACACATAAGTAAGGCCCCGCCGTCCGGCGGGGCCTTACTTATGTGTGCTTCTGCTTCTTAGTCCAGGTAGTCGCGCAAGACCTGGGACCGGGACGGGTGCCGCAGCTTGGACATCGTCTTCGATTCGATCTGGCGGATACGCTCGCGCGTGACTCCGTAGACCTTGCCGATTTCGTCTAAAGTCTTCGGCTGTCCGTCGGTGAGGCCGAACCGCATCGCCACAACGCCGGCTTCGCGCTCGGACAGGGTGTCCAGCACCGAGTGCAACTGCTCCTGCAGCAACGTGAAGCTGACTGCGTCGGCGGGAACCACGGCTTCCGAGTCCTCGATGAGGTCACCGAACTCCGAGTCGCCGTCCTCACCCAGGGGGGTGTGCAGCGAGATGGGCTCGCGGCCGTATTTCTGGACTTCGACAACCTTCTCAGGTGTCATGTCCAGTTCGAGGGCCAGCTCCTCGGGCGTAGGTTCGCGCCCAAGATCCTGCAGCATCTGGCGCTGGACGCGCGCCAGCTTGTTGATGACTTCCACCATGTGCACCGGGATCCGGATGGTACGGGCCTGGTCGGCCATGGCACGCGTGATGGCCTGGCGGATCCACCAGGTGGCGTACGTGGAGAACTTGAAGCCCTTGGTGTAGTCGAACTTCTCGACCGCACGGATGAGGCCCAGGTTGCCTTCCTGGATGAGGTCCAGGAACAGCATGCCGCGGCCGGTGTAGCGCTTGGCGAGCGAAACAACGAGGCGGAGGTTGGCCTCCAGCAGGTGGTTCTTGGCGCGCTTGCCGTCGTGGATGACGAACTCGAGCTCGCGCTTGAGTTTCGGATCCATGGAGCCGTCGTCCGCCGCGATCTTCTCTTCGGCGAACAGGCCCGCCTCGATGCGGAGGGCAAGGTCCACTTCCTGCTCGGCGTTCAGCAGGGCCACCTTGCCGATCTGCTTCAGGTAGTCCTTGACGGGGTCGGCCGTGGCGCCGGCCGACATGACCTGCTGGACCGGGGCGTCGTCGTCGTCGGCGTCGGAGTACACAAAGCCTGTGCCGGTGGCTGCGGCACCG
This sequence comes from Arthrobacter sp. GW460-12-1-14-TSB2, assembly GCF_059423525.1. Lineage (NCBI taxonomy): Bacteria > Bacillati > Actinomycetota > Actinomycetes > Micrococcales > Micrococcaceae > Arthrobacter > Arthrobacter sp. GW460-12-1-14-TSB2. The sequence continues at coordinate 116,326 of NZ_JBWKYC010000002.1, read as the reverse complement.
GTCTTGCTGGCGGCCTCTTCCTCGCTCAGCTCCGACGGATCCGGACTGACGTCGTCGAGATCTTCGTCCAGCTCAACGTCCTCTGCGTCGTCGTCGGACTTTCCGGCAGCCTCGGCGGCAGCCTTGGCGCCGGGCTTGGGTCCGCGCTTCTTGGGCTCGGGCTTTGCCGGGGCGCCGCCCTCGGCAGCCGCAGCCTTGTTGGCTGCGCGCGTGGCGGCACGCTTGGCGCTCGTCGCCGCCTTCTTCTCCTCAGGGGACAATTCGGCCTGGTCGGCGGGTTCCTTCTTGGCGGAAGACGGGGTCACAGAAAACCTTTCTAGCGGCGGTCTGTGGAATCACCATACGGGCAACACCACTATGACCCTGTCAAGTCCGTGATTCACATCAGGTGCGATCGCGGCCAGCAGAGCCATTAAGTAGAACTGCCGGAGCGGCCGTAATGTTCCCGTTTCCGGGCATCACTACATGCACTTGATTCACGGACCCAACCGGGTCTCGGCATCCATTGTCTCACGATTTTCCGAATCGGCCCCTCAGGGCCGCCGCACGGGCCCGAATGTTTCGGCGAACCGGCTTCTCCCTGCCCGCGTCATCCGAATGCGGCCCGGCCTAGGCCGCATCCGTTTCAAACTTCTGCCATGCTGCGTCACGGCGCCCGGCCCATCCGCACAGGGTGCCGCGGCTGACCAGTTCGGAGAGCAGCTCCGCGAGCCGGTATCCGGGGTGCGCCGTCACGGCCTGGTCCAGCAGCGCATGGGCGAACGAACCCCTGCCGCGGCACCACTCAATCCAGCCCCGTCCCGTGAGCGACGCAGCGCCGCCTTCTCCCCCGCCAGCCGTGCCGAGTTGCTGCAGCACGCGCTCCAGCGCCCTCATCCGGTCCCAGCGGGGCGATGGCGGTGCCAGCCCCAGCAGCACATCCCCGTAGCCGGGAACCGGGAATGTCCCATCGTCCGACGCATCTTCCGCCGGTCCGGCTGCCGGCAAAGCGCCAGGGGGCGGTGACACCACCTGCAGGCCGGCGTCCGGCGCGAAGATCCCGAAGTCCTCGGCGCCCTGCTCCGCGGCCAGCCGTCCCGCCGCGCTCATCACCAGAACGGCGTCCCGCCAATGGGGTATGCGCAGGGAGGCCCGGAGATATCCGGCCAACTCGGCCGGAAGGTGCCCCTCCCCTCCATCGGCCAGCACGCACCCCCAGACGTCCAGTATTTTGGCGAACTGGGCGCAACTGCCCCGGAGCCGAGCAAATTCGGTGGCCCACTTTTGTTCCGATTCCAGCACGCACGCATCAGCCTCCGCCGCAGCGGGCAAGGCACCGCCTGCGGCGGAGGGGTCCTCGCCCACGATGCTCCCGCGGAACACCATCTCGGCGTTGAGCCGGCTGTCCCGGATCTCATCGATGGAGCGGCCGGGCAACGGACAGCAGGCCGGATCGAAGCAGTACGCGTTCCGCCAGAAGGCCTCGCCGACGAACCAGGCGTCGCGGACCGGGACCCCGGATAATTCCAGCTCGACCTCCAGGGCTGTCAGCAGCCTCGCCAGTGTCCCGTCCAACAGCGCCCCGGCGGCCCAACTACCCGACCCGCCCGCCCATCCCTCCTCGCTGAAGAGCACCAGGAGGGCGCCGTCGGCGTCGTGGTCCGCTCCAAGGTAGTCCCTGACAGTGCGGGCAAACCGAAGCAGCCCCGGATCCGAGTCGAGGTCCGGGAGATCGACGCGGAGGGTGGCGCCCAGCCGCTTCCCCTGCATGGTCATGGCCACCAGGCTGTTGGCCGGCCAGTAGCCAAGGGAATGCGGAATGAAGCCCAGGATGTCCTCGGGGCCGGTGATGGTCAGTCGTTCTGGAGGTGTCATGCATCCAGACTGAAAGAGACTGCTGGACGCCGGAAGACAGATCTCAACCCATGTGGAAAAACCTATGAGGAACGGTTCGGCATCATCCCGTCCGACACCTACTCCGTACGGCGGCGTTCCAGGTTGCGGCGGCGCTGCTGCGCGAGGGCTTTGAGCAGCGGCGGCACAATGACGCCCTGGGCCGCCATCTGCCGCCGCACCTTGCGCCGAGTGTAGATAATCGCCGCCGAACCGATTCCTATCAGCACGAACTGGACACTCAGGGCGATCCGGAACGGGTCGAGTCCGTAGAGCTCGCCCTGCGAGAACCCGGTGGCATGGAGCACGTCAAGCACGACGCCCACGAGGTAGATGGCCACGAGCGCCGCAATGAATCCGCCGACGTTGACGATTCCGGTGGCGGTTCCGATCCGGTGGGCAGGATTAAAGGTTCGGGCAAAGTCGAAGCCGATCATGGATCCCGGCCCTCCGATGGCCAGCACCACCACCAGCCCGGCGAGCATCCACAGCGGAGAGCGGCCGGGCATGAGCAGCACGGCGGCCCAGGCTGCCGCCGTAGTGGCCGCAATGAGGAGCACCATGGTGGAGCGGCGTAGCGGGTGCCGGGAGACGAACCTGCCGATCAGCGGGCCCGCTGCGATGGCAGCGGCAACGTAGATGGCCATTAGGCCCGACACCGTCCCGGCGCTGAGTCCCTGGGCGGAGATCAGGAACGGGTAGCCCCAGGTCATGGCGAACACCGTGCCACTGAATTGGATGGTGAAGTGGCTCCAGAGCCCCAGCCGGGTGCCGGGCTGGCGCCAGGCGCGGGAGAGTGAAATGCCGGTGGCCTTGAGGCCCTGGCCCGTTTCCGGCCGGGGGTGCCCGGGCGGGTGGTCCTTCAGCACCGCGAGCACCAGTACGACGGCGAGCGCGGACATGGCCGCGAGCGTCAGGAATGCGGGGGTCCAGCCGGCCGAATGGAGGATCATCGCGAATGGGACCACGCTGAAGAGCTGGCCGAGCTGGCCCGACATTCCTGTCAGCTGCGTGATCAGCGGCACCCTGGCCGGGGCGAACCACAGCGGGATCAACCGGATCACCGAGATGAACGTCATGGCATCCCCGGCGCCCACCAGTACCCGCCCCAGCACGCCGCCCGGGATATTGTCCGCGAAGGCAAGCTGAAGCTGGCCGAGTCCCATGAGGACGGCTCCCCCGGCGATCATTGTCCGTGACCCGAGCCGGTCCACGAGGACGCCGACAGGGATCTGCAGTCCGGCGTAGACCAGGAGCTGCAGCACGGTGAAGAAGGAGATCTCCGCTGCGGTGGCATGGAACCGCTCGGTCGCTTCGAGGCCCACCACGCCAAAGGACGTGCGTTGGCTGACTGCAACCAGATACGCGAAAATTCCGACGGTCCAGATGAGCCAGGCGCGCGGTGCAGTCACGTCTCCATTATGCCCGCTGCCGGGATAAGTCCTATTTATTGACGGGGCTCTTCCCGGGCGAGATACGCCTCCACGGCAGCGCCGAGAGCGTCGGCGTTCGGCAGCTCGTCGTTTTCATCAGCCAGCAGGGAGCGACGGACTGTGCCCTCAGCCTTCTCGTCATAACGCGTCTCCAGGCGCGAAACCACCTGCTGCACTTCTTCGGAGGCCTCAAGCTGCTCGGCGATCTGACGCCCGACTTCGCGGCCGGCCTCCCGCAGGCGGTCAGTGGGAAGCATCAACGAGGTGGCTGCGCCAAGGTACTCAAGCCCGGCCACGGCCGCGTTGGGGTACTCAGCGTCCGCAAGGTAATGCGGGACATGGATGACGTAGCCGGCAATATTGCGGCCAGCCTCGGTGAGGCGCAGTTCCAGGATGTGGCCCACCGCGGCGGGAACTTCCACCGTGGGCTTCCAGACCGAGATGCCCTCGATGAGTTCGGGACGGTTGCCGTGGACGGTGACTCCCACCGGCCGGGTATGGGGAACGGGCATCGGGATGGAGTGGATCCAGGTCACCAGGTTCACGTCGAGATGCTCCACGATCCGGACAACGGCCCGGGCGAACCGCTCCCACTGGAGATCGGGCTCGAAACCGGCCAGGAACAGGAAGGGTTTGCCCAGGCCGTCCACCAGCCGGTAAAGGGCCAGGCTGGGAGCCTGGTAGTCCTGGAGGTGATCTTCCACGAAGGTGACGTGCGGGCGGCGCGAGCGGTAGTCGATGAGCTGGTCGGCGTCGAACACAGCCACCATCTCAGAGTCGAGGGTGTCCAGCAGCTCAGTAGTGATCTGCCTGACCACGTGGCCGGCGTCCGCGAATCCCGTGAAGCCCATCACCAGGTTGAGCCCGCGGAGAGCCGGGTCGTCGAACAGCTCGGCATTGCTCACAAAGAGAGCGTCGGGGTCCAGCAGGGAGCCGGAAATCCGTTCAAGCACGGCGTGTTCCTTTCGAGGTGGCGGCGGAGGCGGGGGTCGGCAGCGCTTTGGGTGGGGTGGTCCGCGCAGATCCGCCGGATATCTTCTACAACGCACCGGCCGCCCGAAGCATTCCGGATCCGGGGTGCACAGCGGCAATGTGCCGCAGGTCTCATCAAATTCAGCGCCACCGGGACGGAGAGACTACGATCGGAACTGGCCCTACGGACGGCCTGGCAGACACCGGGTTGCGTCTCAAGCCGACGACGGCCTGTTCCATGGCGGGGCGCCCAACATGCGCATCCTGCCGAAAATCACAGAGAATTGAGGACTGATCCTCGTGGTCAAGAATACTGAAATCAAACTTAGCGTCATTGCGCGTGACGTTAAGAAGTCGCCCACGGACGCGCTGGTCATTGGAGTGGCGCAGGGTCCTGACGGTCCTGTACTGCTGGACAACCCGCTGACGGCCAAGTCCGCCGAGGCCATCGCGGAGTCCCTGAAGGTTCTTGGCCTCACCGGCGCGGCCGACCAGGTTCACAGGCTGCCCGGGCTTCCGGAAGCCGGCGCCGCCGTCCTGGTCCTGGCTGGGATCGGCAAACCCGGCGCCGGAGGAAAGCTGACTGAAGAGGCGCTGCGCCGCGCCGCCGGGTCCGCTGTACGCCAACTGGCCGGACTCACCACTGTGACGCTGGCGCTCCCGACGGCATCCCTCGCCGACGTCGCTGCCGTCGCCGAGGGTGCGGCCATGGGTTCGTACTCGTTCACCGAATACCGCTCAGCTGCCAACGGCCGCAAGGACCCGGTCAAGAACGTCGTCATCTTCACGGACTTCGCCGCTGACAAGGACCTGCAGCCCCTGCTGGACCGTTCCGCCCTTATCGGGAAAGCGGTCAACGCGACCCGTTCGCTGGTGAACCAGCCCCCCAGCCACCTGTTCCCCGAGTCCTTTGCCGACGCCGCCAAGGAACTCTCCAAGGGCCTGCCGGTCAGGGTCACTGTGTGGGACGAAAAGCGCCTCGAAAAGGAGGGTTTCGGCGGGATCATGGGCGTTGGAAAGGGATCCACCCGGCAGCCCAGGCTGGTCAAGGTGGAATACGCCCCGTCCAAGGCAACGGCCAAGATCGCCCTTGTGGGCAAGGGCATCACCTTCGACACCGGCGGCATTTCCATCAAGCCCGCCCTCGGCATGGGTGATATGAAGAGCGATATGGCGGGCGCCGCCGTCGTACTTAACACCGTGCTGGCAATCGCAGGCCTAGGCCTTCCCGTTAAGGTGACCGCATGGCTGTGCATTGCTGAAAACATGCCCTCCGGCGCCGCGCAGCGCCCGGCGGACGTCCTCACCATGTTCGGCGGGAAAACCGTCGAGGTCCTTAATACGGATGCCGAAGGCCGGCTGGTCATGGCCGACGGCATCGTGGCCGCCAGCCAGGAATACCCGGACGCCATCATCGACGTCGCCACCCTCACCGGCGCGCAGCTGATCGCCCTCGGCAACAGGACGGCCGGCGTCATGGGCTCGGACAGTGTCACCGGACCGCTCAAAGCCGCGGCCGACCGTGCCGGCGAGCTGGTGTGGCCGATGCCGCTGCCGGAAGAGCTCCGCGCCAGCATCGATTCAGAGGTGGCAGACCTGGCCAACATCGGTGAGCGCCACGGCGGCATGATGACCGCTGCCGTGTTCCTGCGTGAATTCGTCGGAAAGGGCAAGGACGGCGAACAGATCCCGTGGGCCCACATCGACATCGCCGGTCCGTCCTTTAACAACGGCAGCCCGTACGGATACACCCCCAAGCAGGGCACCGGCTGCACCGTGCGCACCCTGGTGGCCTACGTCGAGGACGTCCTGGCAGCCTCCTCGTAACCGGCTCCGCCTCACCGGCCCTCCGCAGGGCCGGTGAGGCCGTCCGGGGCTTTATGTCGGGTCTGATCCGTCCGCCACAAAGCCGCGTGACACTCGACACAAGCGCTCCACAAACGCCGTGACAAGGTGGAGCATGGATAAGTGGTTCGCTAAGGTGAACTGCGGTAGTCACAAATGCAAGAGAACCGGCCTGCTGGCATAATCACGGCAGAGCAAGTTCCAAGACCAGATGATGCGTACTCTCGTGTCATCGTTCACGCGAGGGAGCGTCTAAGTGGCCGATCAGGCAACTGCGCAAGAATTCGACATCCTGGTACTCGGCGGTGGCAGCGGCGGATACGCCACGGCCCTCCGCGCCGTTCAGCTGGGCCTCACTGTAGGCCTCGTGGAGAAGGGGAAACTCGGGGGCACCTGCCTGCACAACGGCTGCATCCCCACGAAGGCCCTCCTGCACTCGGCCGAGCTCGCCGACCACGCTCGCGATTCCGCAAAGTACGGCGTCAACGTGACGCTGGACAGCATCGACATGAGCGCAGTCAACGCTTACAAAGACGGCATCATCGCCGGCAAGTTCAAGGGCCTGCAGGGCCTGATCAAGTCCAAGGGCATCACCGTCATCGAAGGCGAAGGCAAACTGCAGGGCACCGACACCGTCGTCGTGAACGGCACTGCATACAAGGGCAAGAACATCGTGCTCGCCACGGGTTCCTACTCCCGCACCCTGCCGGGCCTGGAAATCGGCGGCAAGGTCATCACCTCCGACGAAGCCCTCACCATGGATTACATCCCCAAGAGCGCGATCATCCTGGGCGGCGGCGTGATCGGCGTCGAGTTCGCTTCGGTCTGGAAGTCCTTCGGCGTGGACGTCACCATCGTTGAAGGCCTGCCGTCGCTGGTTCCGAACGAGGACGCTGCGATCGTCAAGAACTTCGAGCGCGCGTTCAAGAAGCGCGGCATCAAGTTCTCCACCGGCGTGTTCTTCCAGGGCGTTGAGCAGAACAACGACGGCGTCAAGGTCACCCTCGTTGACGGCAAGACCTTCGAAGCCGACCTGCTCCTGGTAGCAGTAGGCCGCGGACCGGTCACCGCCAACCTGGGCTACGAAGAAGCCGGCATCACCATCGACCGCGGATTCGTCATCACCAACGAACGCCTGCACACCGGCGTCGGCAACGTCTACGCCGTGGGCGACATCGTCCCGGGCGTCCAGCTGGCCCACCGCGGCTACCAGCAGGGCATTTTCGTGGCCGAGGAAATCGCAGGCCTCAAGCCGGTCATCGTCGAGGATGTCAACATCCCCAAGGTCACCTACTCCGAGCCTGAAATCGCCACCGTCGGCTACACCGAGAAGGCGGCCAAGGAAAAGTTCGGCGACGACCAGGTGGAAACCCAGGAATACAACCTCGCCGGCAACGGCAAGAGCTCCATCCTGGGCACCGGCGGCATCGTCAAGCTGGTCCGCCAGAAGGACGGCCCCGTGGTGGGCGTCCACATGATCGGTTCCCGCATGGGCGAGCAGATCGGTGAAGCACAGCTGATCGTGAACTGGGAAGCCTACCCGGAGGACGTGGCACAGCTGCTGCACGCCCACCCGACCCAGAACGAGGCCCTGGGCGAGGCCCACCTTGCCCTCGCGGGCAAAGCCCTCCACGGCTAGTACTTCCGCTTTACCACAGGGCTTAGTGCACCCGGCATGATCCGCAGGGTGCACTAAGCTCGAACACGGCAGCAATCATCCGCACTAAAGATCAATAAGGAGAACGGGGACGACATGTCTGAATCCGTTAACTTGCCCGCCCTCGGTGAGAGTGTCACCGAAGGAACCGTCACCCGCTGGCTCAAGCAGGTAGGTGACCGGGTAGAGGTGGACGAGCCGCTGCTCGAGGTTTCCACCGACAAAGTAGACACCGAAATCCCCTCTCCGATTGCTGGCGTGATTGAGGAAATCCTCGTCGCCGAAGATGAGACCGCCGAGGTCGGCGCTCCGCTCGTCCGCATTGGTGACGGCTCGGGTTCCGCCGGCGCATCCGAAGCAGCTGCCCCCGCCGAGGCCGCCCCGGCCGAGCAGGCCCCCGCAGCCGAAGAAGCACCCGCCGAAGAAGCACCCTCGACCGAGGCACCTGCCCCCGCTGAGGCCCCCGCCGCTTCCGGTGAAAGCCACGAAGTAACCCTTCCGGCGCTCGGCGAATCCGTCACCGAAGGCACCGTGACCCGCTGGCTGAAGGCCGTTGGCGACTCCGTCGAGGTTGACGAGCCGCTCCTGGAGGTATCCACCGACAAGGTGGACACCGAAATCCCGTCGCCGGTTGCCGGCACCCTGCAGGAGATCCGGGTCAACGAGGACGAGACCGCCGAGGTCGGCTCCGTCCTTGCCGTCATCGGCTCCGGCGCAGCCGCACCGGCCGCCGCTCCGGCAGCCCCGGCTCCCAAGCAGGAAGCACCCGCCGCCGAGGCTCCCGCAGCAGCACCCGCGGCCCCGGCCGCCGCGCCTGCCAAGGAAGAAGCACCGGCAGCGCCCAAGCAGGAAGCCCCGGCACCGGCAGCACCCGCTGCGGAATCTGCTGCACCGGCCGAGTCCGGCTACGTCACTCCCCTGGTCCGCAAGCTCGCCAACCAGCAGGGCGTGGACATCGCCTCGCTGACCGGCACCGGAGTCGGTGGACGCATCCGCAAGCAGGATGTGATCGCTGCCGCCGAGGCCAAGGCTGCCCCGGCCGCCGCAGCCCCGGCACCCTCCGCAGCAGCTGCACCGGCTTCAGGTGCGGAGTCCTCTCTGCGCGGCACCGTGCAGAAGGCACCGCGCATCCGCCAGGTCATCGCCCGCCGCATGCGGGAATCGCTGGACGTCTCCACGCAGCTGACGCAGGTCCACGAAGTGGATATGACCAAGATCGCCAAGCTGCGCCTCAAGGCCAAGAACTCCTTCCAGGCCCAGAACGGCGTGAAGCTGACCTTCCTGCCGTTCATCGCCAAGGCCGTCGCCGAAGCGCTGAAGCAGCACCCGAAGGTGAACGCTGCCTACGACGAAGACAAGCAGGAAATCACTTACCACAACGCCGAGCACCTGGCGATCGCCGTGGACACGGACAAGGGCCTCCTGGTTCCCGTCATCTCCGACGCCGGCAGCCTGAACCTTGCCGGCCTGGCCGGCAAGATCGCGGACGTCGCGAGCCGCACCCGCGACGGCAAGATCGGCCCGGATGAGCTGTCCGGCGGAACGTTCAGCATCACCAACATCGGGTCTGTCGGCGCACTGTTCGACACCCCGATCATCAACCAGCCGCAGGTGGGCATCCTCGGTACGGGTGCGATCGTCAAGCGCCCCGTGGTGGTCACCGACGAAAACGGCGACGACTCGATCGCCATCCGCTCCATGATGTACCTCTCCCTGACGTACGACCACCGCCTGGTGGACGGCGCCGACGCAGGGCGCTTCCTGCAGACCCTCAAGGCCCGCCTCGAGGCCGGCGCCTTCGAGGCGGACCTGGGGCTGTAAACAACAGCACACGACGACGGCGGTACAGGCACCGGTGGGCAACCCCCGGACGGCCTGCACCGCCGTCGTTTTTGTTTACCAAATCGTCGCCGTTTCAGTCCGCGGGGCTTACTACGATGCGTAGAACCCTCTGGCTAGACTGGGCTCATGATTATCGTCTACCACATCATGGTCTTCCTCCATATCATCGGCGCAGCCATGATTGTCGGCATCTGGATCGGCAACATGAAAAAGCCCACGGTGCATCCGCGCCAATTCGACGGCGCAGCCCTGCAGATCATCACGGGCATCGTGATGATGGGGCTCATCCCCGCACTGGACATGGAGGCGAACTACTTCAAGCTCGGCATCAAGTTCGCCATCGCGCTGGCCGTCGCGGTCCTCGCGTTCATGGGCCGCCGCAAATACAAAAAGGACGAGCCGATCAGCAAGGGACTGGCCCACAGCGTGGGCGGCCTCGCGCTGCTGAACGTTGCTATCGCCACTCTCTGGCAGTAGCGCAACTCCGGCAGTACCGCTGCTGCGCCAACGACGACGGCGGCCCTCCCCGGCAGGGAGGGCCGCCGTCGTCGTTGTGGCCGGTCAGCGGCGGGCCAGTGGCGGATTCCGTCTGCCAGTCAGTCGGTGGCGATGCAGAATTCGTTTCCTTCAGGGTCATGCATCACGTCCCAGTGGAAGTCGCCGATGTCGTGTCCTTCCACAAACACTGCTCCGAGCGATTCGGCGTGGGCCCGCAGCCCTTCCGGGTCGGGTCCATGGAGGTCAAGGTGCAGGCGCCGCCGGCCGGGTGTGGCGTCAGGGACCTCCTGGAAGGCCAGCTGCGGCGCTCCGGGAGCAGCCGGCTTGAGCCAGACGAACTGGTCAAAGCGGGCGGAGACCGTGGTTCCCAGCAGAGCAGCCCAAAATGCCGCAAGCTCTTCCGCGTTCCCGGCATTGACCATGATGGCCGCGATCCTCGCCTGCGGTGTCATGACGGCAGCGTGATCCCTTCGGCGTTGAGTTCCCATGGCGCCAGTGTAGACGGTCATAATCCTCTGACAGCGGACACCCCGTGCGCCGCAGGTCCTGAATCCATAGGATTGATCCGGAAGGTTTGGGCGGAAGCCCGGACCGGATCGAATCTAAGCTGAGGAGTGGATATGGCAGCAACACGCACCGCGCACACCGTATGGAACGGCGACCTGTTCGAGGGGTCCGGCAACACCACGCTGGACAGCTCCGGGCTGGGCACCTACGCCGTTACGTGGAAGGCCCGAGCGGAACAGTCGGAAGGCAAGACCAGTCCCGAAGAGCTGATCGCCGCAGCGCACTCGGCCTGCTTCTCCATGGCGTTCAGCCTGGCGTTGAGCCAGGCCGGCTTCACCGTTGAAGAAATCAACACCAAGGCAGATGTTACCTTCGTGCCGGGCACCGGGATCACCGGGAGCCACCTGACGGTGAACGCCACCGTCCCGGGCATCTCGGAAGAAGAGTTCCAGAAGATCGCCGGGGAAGCCAAGGTCGGCTGCCCGGTCTCGGGTGCCCTGGCCAGCATCGACATCACCATGGACGCCACGCTCGCAGCCTCCTAGGCTGCAGGCACGCGGCCGCTCCCAAGGATGCCGCACCACCGCACGGCGAAGGCCCCGCTCCTTCCTGGTTGTTGCCAGGAAGGAGCGGGGCCTTCGTTTGTCCGGGCAGCCGGCCGGATCAGTCCTTGGCGGTGCGGGCAGGCAGGGGCGCCGGAAGGAGCCGCCGGTAGCCTTCACGGAGCGGGGGCCGGTCCGTGGGAAGTTCCTGGATCATTTCCTTGAGGGCGCCGATGCCGTACTCAAGCTGGGGGTCCCGGCCCGCAGCATAGGCGTGCGGCGGGAACGTCACCTCAATGTCCGGTGTCACGCCGTAGTTCTCGACGCCCCAGCCCACGCCGCCGCTGAACCAGGTGGCGTACCGCGGCTGCGTCACTCCGGTTCCGTCTGCGAGGGAGAAGCGGTTGTCAATGCCCACCACACCGCCCCAGGTCCGGGTGCCGATGACCGGCCCGATCCCGCGCAGCTTGGACACCTGGGTGATGATGTCACCGTCCGAGCCGGCAAATTCGTCCGTCAGGATGACCACCGGTCCGCGGGGCGCGTGATGGGGGTACGTCCGGGGCCTTTCACCGCGCGGCATGCTCCATCCGGTCACCTTGCGGCCGATGAGTTCCGCAACGAGCTGGGACGTGTGCCCGCCCCGGTTGCGCCGGACATCCACGATCAGCCCGTCCAGTGCGGTCTCAGTGTCGAGGTCGCGGTGGAGCTGCGCCCAGCCGTTCGCGAGCATGTCCGGGATGTGGAGGTAGCCGTACGTTCCGCCGGACGCTTCACGCACTGTCCGTCGATTGCCGGCCACCCATTCCTGGTACCGCAGACGCTCCTCGTCCTTGACCGGCACCACAGCGATACGGCGCTGCTTTCCTGCCGCCTCACCGTGGGCCGCGCCGTTGCGCAAGGTCAGCTCCACGGCTTTTCCGGCGGCGCCCACGAGCTGCATGGCGGGCGTCAGCGTTTCGGACAGTTCCACGCCGTCGATCGCGAGCAGGACGTCCCCGGCCTTGGCGTCTGCACCAGGCCTGGTCAGCGGTGAAGTGGCGAGCGGGTCCGATGACTCCCCCGCCAGGATGCGGGTAATTTCCCAGCCCGTTCCGGTGAAGGCCAGATCCGCGCCCAGGCGGCCCTGCCCGGTGCTGCCGTTTTCGGTGACAGCCGCCGGACGAACGTAGGCGTGCGACGTGCCCAATTCCCCGTGGAGCTCCCACAGCAAGTCCACCAGGTCATCGTGCGAGCCGAGCCGGTCCACGAGGGGACGGTAGCGGCGGTGCACCGATTCCCAGTCCTGTCCTGCCATGTCTTCTGTCCAGAAGAAGTCACGCTGGAGCCGCCAGGCCTCGTCGAATGCCTGGCCCCAAACGCTCAGCGGATGCAGCAGCACGCGGATGCGGCTGATGTCCACCTTCACCAGTTGCCCCGAATCCTCGTCACCCTTGGAATCGGCGGGCGCCACCCGGATCTGCTTATCGTGCAGGAAGACCACTTTCCTGCCGTCGCCGGACACCCGGTAGCTGTCCAGGGCGTCCACAAGGGTGGCCGTCCTGCGCCTGGCCATGTCGAAGCGCACCAGACTGGGGGCGGCGTCCTTGTCGTCGGTGCTGGCCCGGCCGTCGCCGGTGACGCCGGCAAGGGCGTTGTCCAGCCAGAGCAAAGCGCCCGGCGTAGCCTCGAGCGCCGAGTAGTTGCCCTGCGGAACAGGCACTCCGATGACACGGTGCGCCAGGCCCTCTGCGTCTACCCGGACGGCAGGCACAGCGGAACCGGCGCCGTCGTCGTCGGCGCTTTCCGCGGAGGTGCGGTCCGGTCCGTCCGAGAGGTCCACCGAGGGGCCAAACGGCGACGGCGTGTCCGCGGCCAGCGCAACAAGGTAGGGCTTGATGGGGCTGGGGAAGGACAAATCAAAGGAGTGTCCGTCGTACACGGGGTCGAAACTCCGGTTCGAGAGGAACGCGAGGAATTTGCCGTCAGGAGTAAACGACGGCGAGGCGTCCCGGAAGCGTCCGTCCGTGACGTCCACGATCCGGAACTCCGGATCGTCCACTTTGACAATGCGGAGCCTGCTGCGGGAACCAAACGACGTGACCGGTTCGGACCATCCGAGCCACGCGGAGTCAGGGGACCAGCACAGGCCGTCGATGGTGCCCTCGCCGATGCTGGTGATGAGCTTGATGGTCCCGCTTCGCGTGTCGGCCAGATAGACATCGCCAAAGGACGTTCCCACGGCAACGGAGCGGCCGTCCGGGCTGGCCTCCATGGCACTCGCCCGGGTGGACTTGGGGAATTCGATCTTCTGCAAACGCCCGGCACCGGCGCCACCAGCGGGGATGACTGCTTCTTCAGGCGCCCCGCCGGCCACATCGCTGCCGCTGGAACCATCAACGGCGGGTGATGCCATGCCGGGGGTGTTCATCCCGGCGGCCGGGACGGGCTTCGGCAGGGACGTTCCGGTGTCCTGCCCGGCGGGCCGCTGGGGCCGGGCCGCAGCCGCTGCCTGCGCACCGGCCACCTGCGGAGCAATCTCTTTGATGTACAGGGCTTCCGCGCCGTCGTGGTCGGCCACATAGGCAATGCGGCCTTCGCTCAGCGGCCGCGGCAGCCGGGCACGGACACCGGGCGCGGCTTCAACGACCCGCGACGGCCCGTCCTTGTGCCGGAGCCAGTGGATGGTGCCATGCGCTTCGACGGCGCTTGAGGAACCGGTGTGATCCGGAATCACGCCGCCAAGGTGCCTTGCGGTCTTAAGGAGTGCCGGCCTCCGCCCCTGCGAGGCTGATCCCAGCGATATGTTCAGTTTTACTGCGTCGGAATCCAGGTCAGGGACCAGCCAGAGCTCGCCGGCGGATTCAAACACCACGCGCTTGCCGTCCGTGGCCGCGTGGCGCACATAGAAGTCTTCGTGGTCCGTGTGGCGGCGCAGCCCGGTGCCGTTCGGCAGCACTGAATACAGGTTCCCGTAGCCTTCGTGGTCAGAAAGGAAAGCTACCCGCCCGTCAAGCCACATGGGATCCGCGAGGTTGCCGTCCAGTTCCGGAACAAGGCGTTCGAACTCCCCGTTGCCGTCGGCGTCGATCCAGAGCTTGCCGGCGGTACCGCCGCGGTACCGCTTCCACCAGGCCGGCTCGCGTGAGAGGACGCTGGCTACGACCACGGGGCGTTCGTCGCCGATCTCCGGGCCGAAGGCCACTGACTCGACCGGCCCGAAAGCGAGTTCCTCCGACCAGCCGCCCTCCAGCGGAACACTGTAGGCATGCGTGTGACGGCTTTCCGCCTGCCGGAACGCGCTCGTGACCAGTACATCGCCGGCCGCGGTGAAGCCCTTGACCCGGGTGGAAGCATGCCCGAAGTACGTCAGCTGGCGGTACCCTCCGCCGTCGACATCCGCGGTGACAACCTCGGGCGCTGTTCCCTGCACAACCGTCCACACCAGGCGCTTGCCGTCGGGTGTGAAGCGCGGGTTGCGGGCCGGCAGCTGAAGGGAGGAAACCCGCCAGGCGCGGCCTCCGTCCAGCGGCGCAATCCAGACGTCGTCTTCGGCCACGAAGGTGACCAGATCGTCGTGCAGATGCGGGAAACGAAAGTAGCTCGAAGAGGTCATCGTTAGATCATAGTCAAAGTCCAGTGGGCCGGACGGGAGGTTCCGCCGCCGTGCCGGGCATGGTGAGATGGATCATGCGAATCATCATGGCCGGCGCCTCCGGCCTTATCGGAACCGACATGTCCGCCCACCTGCGCTCGGGTGGCCATGAGGTCATCCGTCTGGTGCGCCGGGCGCCGGCGGCTGCAGGCGAACTGCAGTGGGATCCGGCAGCCGGGCAGCTTGATCCCGCCCACCTGGAGGGCGCGGACGCCGTGATCAACCTGGCAGGAGCCGGGATCGGGGACCGGCCGTGGACCCGGGGACGGATCGACGAGCTGTTCCGGTCACGGCTGGACCCCACGCACACGCTGGCGGCCGCAATGGCGAAAACGGAACAACCGCCCAAGGTCTTCATCAGCCAGTCAGGCTCGAACTACTACGGGGACCGCGGGGCGGCAGTTCTTCGCGAGCACGCCCCGAACGGCTCCGGAGTCATGGCGCGGATCTGCCGGGAGTGGGAAGCAGCGGCGCACACGGCTCCGGCGGGCGTTCGTGTGGTCACGCCCAGGACGGGGGTGGTCCTCAGCCGGTCGGGAGGCGCACTGGGACGGCTGCTGCCGTTGCTCCGGCTCGGCCTTGGAGGTCCCCTCGGGAACGGCAGGCAGTGCTGGCCGTGGATCACGCTGCCGGACGTGTCCTCGGCCTTCAGCTTCCTGCTCACCTCCCCGTTGTCAGGTCCGGTCAACCTCTGCGCCCCCGAGACCGCAGACGTCAATGCCTTGGTGGCACGGCTTGCCGCCGCTCTCCACCGGCCGGCCCTCCTCCGGGTGCCGGGGCCGGTGCTGCGCCTGGTCATGGGCAAGCTGGCCGATGAGCTCCTGCTCGGGAGCCAGCGCATGGAGCCGGCCCTGCTGGCCGAGGCCGGGTTCGAGTGGAAGCATCCCTCGCTGTCCGAGGCAGCGGCCTGGGCAACCGCCCGGGACTAAGCGTTCGAAGCTAAACCTCGGGCAGGATCTCCTGGATCCGCCACCGCCCGCCGGAACTGACCAGGACCAGGCGAAGCCGCTGCTCCGGACCGGCAGGTTCCACTGCAACGACGTTTCCGCCGGCATCGGTTTCCCGATATTCCGAGTTGACTGCGGTGATTGCCACCACGGCGCGTGAATCCGAGCCGCCGGGCGCCGCCTCGGCCCGAGTCAGGGTGGTGCTGAAGCCGGCCAGGAAATGGCCGGTATCCCTGAGCTTCCCGCTGACTTTGGCGTCGGCTGCGGCAGCCGGGGAATTCTCCAGGTTGACCTCGTCCAGCAGCCCGAGTTCCCCGGAGCTCAACGCAGCCGACCGTAGTCCCGCCAGCCCACGCACGGCCTCCTCGGGCCGTTGCGAAAGCGCCAGCTGACGGGCCTCCGCCTGAACGGGGCTTCCTGCCGCCCCCGGCCGGACGTCCGGCGATGGCGCCGCCGCTGTCTGCCTGGACTCTGGCTCGGCTGCCTGCTGTAGGGCCTGCTGCGGTCCGGCCAGGAACCACGCGGAAGCGATCACCAAGCCGGCAAGCGCTGCAGCCGCGGCGCCCATCCTGCGGCGTTTAGCCCCGGCATGCCGGCCCGCGACGCGCCTGCGGCGGCTGTAGGGGCCACCGGGGCTCCCCAGGCGGCGTCGCAGGGCACGGAGCTTCGCAGCGCCGCGCGCGTTGCGGGACGGCGGGACGTTGCGGCGGGTCAGCAGCTGGGGAAGCACTGTGGGGTGGACCGCGCCGGACAAATCCACCGCGGCGGCGTCCGCGCTGCGATAGACGGCAGCCGCAAACTCCAAGGCCGTCGGCCGCTCCCGACGGTCCTCCCGCAGGCCGGCTTCCAGCGCGGAAGCGAGGGCCGTCGGCACGCCGGGAACCAGGAGCGACAGGGGCGGGCGCTCCGGGCCGGACTCCGGTGCCTTGCCGGTCAGGCAGTACCAGCCGACGGCTGCGGCCGAATAGACATCCCGCTCGGGCTGCAGCCCTGCCCTTAAGGCGTCCACCGGCGCCGGGTCCAGGAAGCCTGCCGTGCCGGCCGGGGAAGCATCCGCGGCGTCGCCCACCATGCGAGTAACACCAAGGTCCGCCAGCAGGGGCTTGCCGTGGGCGGTGAACAGCACGTTGCCCGGCGACACATCCGAGTGCATGAAACCCTGGCCGTGGAGGTACCCCAGAGCTTGGGCAAGCGGCGTCAGGACAGTCACTGTTTCGCCAACGCTCAACGGGCTGCGGCAGGTGACCAGCTGGGCCAGGGAGCCGCCGGCCGCGTAATCCATGACCAGCCCCAGGCCTCCGGCTGCTGCACCCCGGAGCCTGACCACATCGTGGGCTCGAACGAGGTGACCGTGGTCCAGCGCGGAAAGAATCCTGAGTTCCCGGCGCACGGCGTCTTCCGTCGCCCGGGCCTCCCTGGCGGGAACACCGCCGTCGGGCCCGGACAGCAAACGGCCGTCGGCCGCGTCAAAACACTTCACCGCAAACTCACGGAGAGTCTGCTCCTCCCGGACAAGCCATACGGTGGCGCTTCCGCCGCGCCCGAGTTCGCGCACAACCTCATAGCCGGGAACCTCCGGGGCCGCGCCGTCGTCATCGTATTTCTCCATACCCAAGGAATAGCGGAATCGGCGGAATTCCGCAGAAGTTATCCACAGGCACCGCAGTGAGAGGTTAAGCACAGAATCAGGCACGACGGCGGACGGGGTCTAAGCTGGATGCCATGACTCTTGAGTTTTCCACGCTGGGTCTTGCTCCGGATTTCGTTGATTACATGAAGGGCTGGGACATCCAGCGCGAACTCCATGACAAAGTCGTCGCAGCTGAGGCACCCAGCACAGTCCTGCTCCTTGAGCATGCAGCCGTATACACGGCCGGCAAGCTCACAGAAGACCACGAACGCCCGTTCGACGGAACCCCCGTCGTCCCCGTGGACCGCGGCGGCAAGCTGACCTGGCACGGTCCCGGCCAGCTCATCGCCTATCCGATCCTTAAGCTGAAAAACCGGTCAGGCATCCGTGACTACGTCGAACGGCTCGAAGCCGTGATGATCGCGGTCATGGCCGAGTACGGCATCAATGCGGAGCGGATCAAGGGACGCGCCGGCGTCTGGATCAAGGCTGACAGCAAGGGGCCGGACCGCAAGATTGCCGCAATCGGCATCCGCGTCCTCGACGGGGTCACCATGCACGGCATCGCCATCAACTGCAGCAACGATCTGGCACCGTATGCCCAGATCATTGCCTGCGGCATCACCGACGCCGGTGTCACCACGATGTCCATTGAAGCCGGCAGGACCATCACCCCCGGTGATATTGCGGACCGGGTCGTGGCGGAATTCCGAAAGCACGAAGAAGCACTCGTATCAAGCCCCGAAGGAGCTCTACTGTGACACTGGCACCAGAAGGCCGGAAGATGCTGCGTATCGAGCAGCGCAATGCGGCCACCCCGGTGGAGCGTAAGCCGGAGTGGATCAAGGCCAAGGTCCAGATGGGCCCGGAGTTCGTCCAGCTCAAGAACCTGGTGAAGAAGGAAGGCCTGCACACCGTGTGTGAGGAGGCCGGCTGCCCGAACATCTTCGAGTGCTGGGAAGACAAGGAAGCCACGTTCCTGATCGGCGGTTCAGAGTGCACCCGGCGCTGTGATTTCTGCCAGATCGACACCGGCAAGCCCTCCCCGGTGGACATGTTCGAACCCACCAAGGTGGCCCGCTCGGTCCAGGCCATGGCGCTGCGCTACGCCACTGTGACCGGGGTGGCCAGGGACGACCTCGCCGACGAGGGCGTCTGGCTCTACGCCGAAACGGTCCGCAAGATCCACGAACTGAACCCGGGCACCGGCGTCGAGCTCCTGATCCCGGACTTCTCCGGCAAACCCGAGCACATCGCGGCGATCTGCGACTCCAAACCGGAGGTCTTCGCGCACAACGTCGAGACCGTGCCGCGGATCTTCAAGCGCATCCGCCCCGCGTTCCGCTACGACCGGTCCCTGGATGTCATCACCCAGGGCCGGAACCTGGGCATGGTCACCAAGTCCAACCTGATCCTGGGCATGGGCGAGACCCGCGAGGAAATCTCCGAGGCCCTGCGGGACCTGCACGAGGCCGGCTGTGACCTGATCACCATCACCCAGTACCTGCGCCCGTCCGAACGCCACCTGCCGGTGGACCGCTGGGTCAAGCCGCAGGAATTCGTCGACCTCGCCACCGAGGCCGAGGAGATCGGCTTCCTCGGCGTCATGTCCGGCCCGCTGGTCCGTTCCTCGTACCGTGCCGGCCGGCTCTGGGCCACCGCAATGCGCAAGAAAGGCTGGGAAATCCCGGCCGAACTCGCGCACATCGAGTCCTCCGGCAGCACCCGCCAGGAAGCCAGCTCCCTCATCGCGGCACACCACTAGGACCTTTCGTAACATTTATGCCTGAGGGCCGGCACCGGAGCATTCCGGCGTCCGGCCCTCAGGCATAAATCACGTAGAATTAAGGCACTATGGCGAATTCCCCTGATTCCAGCAAACCGACTCCGGCAGCCTCCGACGCTCCGAAGCGTGGCCTCTTCTCTCGCAAGCCGAAGGAAGCCAAGGTCAAGAAGCCCAGCAGGCTGAAGCAGATCAACGAAGTCTTCCAGATGACGCGCCGCCATGACCCCATGGTGGTCTGGATGATGCTGCTTGCTTTCCTGGGCGTCGTCGCCGTCAGCTTCCTGGTGGGCTTCCTCCTGGAAAACTGGATCACGGGCCTGATTATCGGCATCCCCCTCGGCCTGCTGGCCGCAACCCTCATCCTTTCGCGCCGCGCTGAGCGTGCCGCGTTTGCCCAGATTGAGAACCAGCCCGGCGCCTCGGGCGCGGCACTGGGTACCCTGAAGCGCGGCTGGATCACTGAGGACCAGCCGGTTGCGGTCAACCCGCGGACCCAGGACGCCGTCTTCCGCGCCATCGGCCGTCCCGGCGTCGTACTCGTCAGCGAAGGCCCCACCCACCGGGTCCGGCCGCTCGTCGACGCCGAACGCAAGCGCCTCGCCCGCATCCTGCCCAACGTAACCGTCCACGTGATCGAGACCGGCCGCGGCGAAGGCCAGACCCCCCTCAGCCAGGTCGCCAAGAAGATGAACAAGCTGGACAAAGAACTCACCAAGCTCGAAGTGAGCGCGGTGTCGAAGCGGATTTCCTCGCTCGGAAACCGCCTCCCCATCCCCAAAGGAATCGATCCTTACAAGGCCCGGCCGGACCGCAAAGCAGCCCGCGGCCGCTAGCAGCCTTGGCAACGCCCCGGAACCGGTCATCAGCCGGCACCGGGGCGTTTGTTTTGAGCCGTCAGCCCGGATCACGGCTTCGTCCGCCCGGCAGCACCCCAGCGAAACCGCACTACCCAGAGAAACCGGAGTACCGTGAAACTGCCCTCGAAATCCACCGTGATCCGGCTCTTCCGGGTCCTCGCCGTGGCCGAAGCCTTCAGCTGGGCGGCCCTCCTGACCGGAATGTACTTCAAATGGATTGCCCGGACCTCCGAGCTTGGCGTGGAGATTGCAGGACCAATTCACGGGGCACTGTTCATCGCCTACGGAGTGGCGGCCCTTGCCCTGTGGCGCCTGCAGCGGTGGCCCTTCCTGGTGGCGTTCCTCGCGGGCTTCTCAGCGGTGTTGCCGTTCGCCACAGTCCTGTTCGAACGGTGGGCGGGCAAGCGCGGCTACCTGACGCCGGCGGGCAGCGGGCAGCGTGAGCAGCAGGATCACGTGACCGCCGGGGTCTAGGCGGGACCGGCTACATGCGCACGAGGACGGTGTTCATCGCCTTGTCGTGCAAGCCGCGGTGATCCGGATCAAAGATGACCGCCGGAATCACGAGGCACAGCAAAATGGTGCGGACCAGCGCGGCCAGCGGCCCGGCGGGAGCCCCGCCCAGGCGGACTACGTGGATGCCGAGGAGACGGTGGCCGATGCTGTAGCCGAGTGTGCCGATCAGGAGGATCTGCTCTGCGGCGAACACGGCAAGTGTGCCCCACGGGTCGCCGCCGAACGCGTAGTTGCTGATCAGCAGCGCCAGTCCCCAGTCGATGCAAATGGCAAGGATCCGGCGTCCGGCCCGGGCGATCGAGCCGGGGCCCGCCTCTGGCAGGCCGAGGCGCTCCCCCGGGTACTTGGAGATGCCGGACGTATCCGGTCCGCTGAGCCAGGAACCTATGTCTTTACGATCAACCACGGATCAAGCCTATCCGCTGCACGGCCCCCGCAGTTAAGTTCACAGTATGGATGCGGATGGACCACAGTGTGGACACCGTATAGCGTTTACATATCAGGCGGTTCTGTAACCTGCCGGAAACATAGCGGACACGGACGAGAAATCCCGTGTCCCTAGGGTGGTAACAGTTGCTAGCGAGCTGGGAGCGGGGACACTTTTGTGTTTTCGCGCCGTCGGATTGCGCTGGACCATATGGCTTTCCAGCCAGTTATTACTTATGCGTAAGGAGCATAGATGTTCAAGACTGCGGACGAAGTCCTCAAGTTCATCAAGGACGAAGATATTAAATTCGTCGATATCCGCTTCACCGACCTTCCTGGCGTGCAGCAGCACTTCAACGTGCCGGCCAAGAGCGTTGATGCAGACTTCTTCATCAACGGCCAGCTCTTCGACGGTTCGTCCATCCGCGGTTTCCAGGGCATCGCTGAGTCCGACATGCAGCTCATCCCGGATGTCACCACGGCATTCCTGGACACGTTCCGCATGGAGAAGACGCTGGCACTGAACTTCTCCATCGTTAACCCCCGCACCGGTGACCCTTACCACCGCGACCCCCGCGGCGTGGCCGAGAAGGCTGAGGCCTACCTCGCTTCCACCGGCATCGCCGACACCGCGTTCTTCGCCCCCGAGGCCGAGTTCTTCGTGTTCGACAACGTCCAGTACCAGTCCTCCCCGCAGGGCAGCTTCTACAAGATCGACTCCGAAGAAGCCCACTGGAACACCGGCCGCGAAGAAGAAGGCGGAAACCTGGGCTACAAGACCCCCGTCAAGGGCGGTTACTTCCCGGTCTCCCCCACGGACAAGCAGGCCGACCTGCGCGACGCCATGTGTGTTGCCCTGGACGAAGCCGGCCTTGAGGTCGAGCGCAGCCACCACGAAGTGGGCTCCGCCGGCCAGGCTGAAATCAACTACAAGTTCACCACGCTGACGCACGCGGCTGATGACCTGCAGAAGTTCAAGTACGTCATCAAGAACACCGCTGACGCCTGGGGCAAGTCGGTCACCTTCATGCCGAAGCCGGTCTTCGGTGACAACGGCTCGGGCATGCACTGCCACCAGTCGCTGTGGAACGGCGGCGAGCCGCTGTTCTACGACGAAAAGGGCTACGCAGGCCTCTCCGACATGGCCCGCTGGTACATCGGTGGCCTGCTGAAGCACTCCTCCGCCGTTCTCGCCTTCACCAACCCGACGGTCAACTCGTACCGCCGCCTGGTCAAGGGCTTCGAAGCTCCGGTCAACATGGTCTACTCGCAGGGCAACCGCTCCGCCGGTATCCGTATTCCGATCACGGGCTCCAACCCGAAGGCCAAGCGCATCGAGTTCCGCGCGCCGGACCCCTCCTCCAACCCGTACCTGGCGTTCGCTGCCCAGCTGATGGCCGGCATTGACGGTATCCGCAACCGCATCGAACCCCCGGCTCCCATCGACAAGGACCTCTACGAGCTCCCCGCCGAGGAAGCCAAGGACATCCCCAAGGCTCCGGGCACGCTCGAGGAAGCCCTGGACGCACTGGCTGAGGACAACGAGTTCCTCCAGGCCGGCGGCGTGTTCACCCAGGACCTGATCGACACCTGGATCGAGTACAAGTACGAGAACGAGATCCGCCCGCTGTCCCTGCGCCCGAACCCGTACGAGTTCGAGCTGTACTACGGCGTCTAGTCAGACCCCGGGCCTAACCATGGTTTAGTCCGCAGAAAGTCCGCATGTGCTGCTACGGCAGCACATGCGGACTTTTTTCTGCACGGCACCCGGAAACTGAATCCGTCCCGGCGTCGCCGGCACACTTCCTAGCGCTTACCGTATTTCTTGTGCACGGCCTGCTTGCTCACCCCAAGGCACACCGAGATGGCCTCCCAGGACAGTCCCGCCTGGCGCGCCCGGAGCACAGCCTCGGTCTCCGTCCGCGCCAGCTCCTTATTCAGCTCCGCCACGGCATACAGGGCCTCCGCCGGACCCTTGCCGTCCATTGAACCGATGAGTGTCTTCATAGCCACCTCCCTGCGTCAACCATAGTTGACGGCACATTCCGCGTCAACATAAGTTGACAAACGATGAAGGGTTCAGAAGGCCCGGTACATGGTCCGCTGCGGTCCGGCGTCGCCGCCGAGGTACTGTCCGCGGTCCTCAAATCCCGCTTTGCGGTAGGCGGCCTGCCCGGCCGGATTGCGTTCATTGACTGAAAGAACGACGCCGGCCTCTCCGCCGCCCAGCTTTGCCGTCAGTTTCGCGGCTTCCCTGACCGCTGCGGCTGCCGCAAGGGTGCCGAGTCCCCTGCCTTGCCGGTTCCTGTCGATGAGGAAGCCGCGCAGCAGCCAGACGGCGTGGTCGTCCTCCCAGCCCGCCAGCGACGCCGCACCGCGCTGCAACGTGAACACGCCGACGGCTTCTCCGCCGGAGTCCACCACATAGGGAAACCGTGAGTCCTCCTCCAGCGCAACGAGCATCATGCGTAGCGGATCACCGGCGAAGTCCCGCTGGCCCTCCCCCAGTTCCATTTCCGCGACTTCGCCCAGCTTGATGGCCCTGGCGTCGTCGTCGAGGTTCTTCAGGGCGATAAGCCAGACGGATTCAGACATGGATCGAGCCTACCCAGAACCTGCGACGCCGGCCGCCACCTTTTGGGGTGACGGCCGGCGTCGTGAATGTCGACGGTGCGGCGGCTGTTTGCAGGACAGGGGTGAAGCTATGGCGTCTGAGCGTCAGCAGGCGGCCCGGCAGGATCCATCCAGAAGACCTCCCATAGATGGCCGTCCGGATCCTGGAAGCTGTGGTTGTACATAAACCCGTAGTCCTGGGCTTCCTGTGAAGGCGCGCCTCCAGCGGTCATGGCCTTCCGGATCGTGTCGTCAACGGCTTCACGGCTGTCAACGGAAAATGCCACGATCGCTTCAGCGGTGCCGCCGGTATCCGCGATGCCCTTGGAAATGAACGTCTTGAAGTAGCCTTCCACCAGCAGCATGACGTAGGCGCCGTCATTGATGATCATGCAGGTGGCATTTTCGTCGGTGAAATCCGGGTTGAAGGAAAAGCCGAGCGCGGTGAAGAACTCGACCGACCTGTTCAGGTCCTTGACAGGGAGATTCAGAAAGAGTTGCGTGGCCATTGGCTCAAACTAGCATCCAGCCCGCAACGTGTCAGCCCCCGCGGCGGGTTGCCACACCCCGAACCGGCCCGGCTACTGCCCGTAGAATACCCGTTCGAAAACACCGCGGGCGCGCCTGCTGATCCTCAGGTAGTCCTCTTCCAGCGCGGCAGCGTTGCCTGGCGGGTAGCCGCACCAGCGGGCCACGGCTTCCAGGTCCCTGCGGGAAGACGGCAGGAGGTCGGAGGCGCGGCCGGTCCAGATGACGTTGGCCGACCTGATGCGGCTGGCCAGGCGCCAGGCTTTGAGGAGGAGTTCCGCCTCGTCCGCTTCCAGGAACCCCAGGGAGGCAGCGGCATCCAGTGCCGGCACGGTGGACGTGGTCCGCAGCTCCGGATGCTTGCCCGCGTGCTGCAACTGCAGCAGCTGAACGAGCCATTCAACGTCGCTGAGGCCGCCGCGTCCCAGTTTGAGGTGCCGCGCCGGATCCGCGCCGCGGGGCAGCCGCTCCGCTTCCACCCTTGCTTTGACGCGGCGGATTTCGCGCACGTCCTTGTCCGACAGTTCTTCCGGATAGCGGATGGTGTCGACCAGCTCCACGAAGTCCGCTGCCAGGTCATCATCCCCTGCGATGGGCAGGGCCCGCAGCAGCGCCTGGGCTTCCCAGACGAGAGACCACCGGCGGTAGTACTCGGCGTAGGAATCCAGGGAGCGGACCATGGCTCCGCTCTTGCCTTCGGGCCGCAGGTCGGCGTCCACCATCAGCACGCGTTCCGCCAGGATGGCGGGCTTGAGCGGCTGCGTCAAAAGGTTCGAAATGTGACCCACGATCTGCGCGGCCTGGTTCTGGGCTTCTTCCTCGGGAACGCCCGGCAGACCGCGGTGCACGTACATGACATCCGCGTCGGAGCCGTAACCGATTTCGCGGCCGCCCTGCCTGCCCATGGCCACCACCAGGACACGTGTCTTCAGGGGACCCGAGGAACCCACGATGCTTTCCGCGACCCGGAGGGCGCCCAGCACTGCTGCGCGGTCCGTGTCCGCGAGGGCAGCACCCACCTGGTCCTGGTCCAGCAGCCCGGCGCTGTCCGCAATGGCAACCCGCAGGATCTCCCGGCGACGGATCAGCCGGATGAGCCGCATGGCGCTTTCCGGGTCCTCATGCCGCGACATCTTCGAGGTGATTTCCAGCCACTGGGCTTCGAATCCCAGCGGGGCCAGCTCCTTGTCCGTCCCGAGCCAGGCCACCGATTCCGGGGAAACCTCCAGGAGGTCTGCGATCAGGCGCGAGTTGGAGAGGACATGGCAGAGCCGCTCGGCCGCCGCCGTCGAATCCCGCAACATTCCCAGATACCAGTGCGTTGTTCCCAGCGCCTCGCTGACGCGGCGGAAGCCCAGCAGCCCCGCGTCGGGATGCACGCCGTCGGCCAGCCACCCGAGCAGGATGGGCAGGAGCTGGCGCTGCAGCGCCGCACGCCGGCTCACCCCGGCGGTGAGCGCCTCGATATGCCTCATGGCGCCCCGGGGATCCTGGTAACCAAGGGCGGCAAGGCGGCCTTGTGCGGCCTCCGGCGTCAGCCGCGCTTCTTCGCTGCTCAGCTTGGCGGCGGTGTTCAGCAGAGGCCGGTAGAAAATGCGTTCGTGCAGTTCGCGGACAGCGCGTTTGGTTTTTTGCCAGGCAGCCAGGAGGGCATCCGGGTGCGGGCGTTCCCGTGCAAAGGGGCCGAGCACGCCCTTCGCCAGTGCACGCAGGGCGTCTTCCCTCACCGGCATGAGATGGGTGCGGCGCAGCTGGAAGAGCTGGATCCGGTGTTCCAGGAGCCGGAGGTACCGGTAGGCATGGTCGAATTCGGCGGCGTCCGTCCGCCCGATGTAGCCGCCGGCCGAGAGCGCGGCGATGGCTGAGGTAGTGTCCCGGTGCCGGAGGGATTCGTCGGCTTTGCCGTGCACCAGCTGCAACAACTGGACCGTGAATTCGACGTCCCTCAGGCCGCCGCGGCCCAGCTTGATCTGGCGCTGTTCCTCATCTGCGGGAATGTTGTCCGTGACGCGCCGGCGCATGGCCTGCACGGATTCCACAAATCCTTCGCGGTTCGCCGAACCCCAGATCAGCGGAAGGACCGCCGCCTCGTACCGGCCGCCCAGCTCCGCGTCCCCCGCAATGGTCCGCGCCTTCAGGAGGGCCTGGAATTCCCAGCTTTCTGCCCACCGGGCGTAATAGCTCTGATGCGACGCCAGCGTCCGCACCAGCGGTCCCGATTTACCCTCCGGCCGCAGGTTGGCGTCCACCTCCCAGAGGCCGGGTTCCCGGCCGATGGACATGATGGCCCGCGAGATCCCGGTGGCAAGGGCCGTCCCGATCGTGTTGGCGCGGGCATCATCCAGCTCGCCGGCGTCGATCACGTAAATGACGTCGACGTCGGAAATGTAGTTGAGTTCGCGGGCACCGCACTTGCCCATGCCGATGACGGCGAGTCCTACTTCGGCGACTTCCGATGCCGAGAACTGCTCACCTGCCTCGGCACGGGATACTGCCAGGGCCGCCTCGATGGCAGCACCGGCAAGATCCGCCAGTTCCGCGCCGGCCGCGGGCATGAAGTCCAGCGGATCGGCGGCACACAGGTCCTTCACCGCCAGATCAACCACGCCCCTGCGGTAAGCAGTTCGCAGGGCCACGTAGGCCTCCGGGCCGGAGAGCCCGGCCACCGGCCTCCGCGCCTTCGGGTCGGCGTGGACGGATCGCAGGAGACGCGCCCTCAGTTCCCCGGCATCCGCCGCCGCAGGCTCCGGGCTTGCCACCACGTCAAAGGCGTCAAGGTGCTCCGGGTGGCGGATCAGGAATTCACCCAGCGCCTCGGAGGCACCCAGGACCCGGTACAGCGGCTCGCTGGTGTCGATGTCGGCAGCAGCAAGCTTCCGAAGATCGGGATGCTTTTCGATCAGGCGCACCAGCGACTGCAGGGCGGTGTCGGGGTTGGCGGCCAGATGGAAGCCAGCGAACAGTGCCTCTTGGTCGATCCCTTCCAGTTCCCGGGCAGCAAGGAACCGCTCCCCCTTTTCCAGGTCACTGAAACCAGCGGAGATCAGGCGACGGGCGAGGCTCACCGCAGCCCCCTACAGAATGCCGAGGTTGCGCTGCAGCTCGTAGGGCGTCACCTGGAGACGGTAGTCCTGCCATTCTGCGCGCTTGTTGCGCAGGAAGTACTCGAAGACCTGTTCGCCAAGGATCTGCGGCATAAGCTCGGAATCCTCCATGGCCCGGATCGCATCGTGCAGGCTCGCGGGGAGCGGATCGTGGCCCATGGCGCGGCGTTCGGCCGAGCTCAGCGACCAGATGTCGTCCTCTGCGGCTGCCGGAATCTCGTAGCCCTCTTCAATGCCTTTGAGGCCGGCACCGAGCAGGACGGCGTATGCCAGGTAGGGGTTGGCAGCGGAGTCGATGCCGCGGTACTCGATGCGGGCGGACTGCCCCTTGCCGGGCTTGTACAGCGGAACGCGCACCAGCGCGGAACGGTTGTTGTGGCCCCAGCTCAGGTAACTGGGTGCTTCGCCGCCGCCCCAAAGGCGCTTGTAGGAGTTCACGAACTGGTTGGTCACTGCGGTGAACTCGGGGGCGTGCTTAAGGATGCCCGCGATGAACTGTTTGGCCGTCTTGGACAGCTGGAATTCCGCGCCGGCTTCGTAGAATGCGTTGGTGTCGCCTTCGAAGAGGGAGAAGTGGGTGTGCATGCCCGAGCCCGGGTGCGCCGTGAACGGCTTGGGCATAAAGGTGGCGTAGGTGCCCTGCTGCAGGGCGACTTCCTTGATGACGGTGCGGAAGGTCATGATGTTGTCCGCTGTCTGCAGGGCGTCAGCGTAACGAAGGTCGATCTCGTTCTGGCCGGGACCGGCCTCGTGGTGGCTGAACTCGACCGAGATGCCCACGGACTCCAGCATCGTGACCGCGGTGCGCCGGAAGTCCTGCGCGACGCCGCCGGGAACGTGGTCGAAGTAGCCGCCCTCGTCCACGGGGACGGGTGAACCGTCCGGGCCGGGCTCCTGCGACTTCAGCAGGTAGAACTCGATCTCGGGATGCGTATAGCAGGTGAAGCCCATGTCTGCGGCCTTGGCGAGGGTGCGCTTCAGGACGTTGCGCGGGTCCGCTGCGGAGGGCTCGCCGTCGGGGGTCAGGATGTCGCAATACATGCGCGAGGTCTGTTCAGTCTCACCGCGCCACGGCAGGATCTGGAACGTCGAGGGGTCCGGCTGTGCCAGCATGTCCGACTCGAACACGCGGGCCAGGCCCTCGATCGCGGAGCCGTCGAAGCCGAGGCCCTCCTCGAAGGCACCTTCAACTTCAGCGGGGGCAAGCGCAACAGACTTGAGTGAACCCACGACGTCCGTGAACCACAGACGCACAAACCGTACGTCGCGCTCTTCGATTGTCCGCAGGACAAACTCTTGCTGGCGGTCCATGATGGCCTCTTCTCCGGGTCAACGTATTGATGCCCCGGGTCCGTATTCGCTAGAGCCGGCGGCAGCTCACGATTCACTTTACTAAGCATTCGCGCGGAATGTTGGAGCCGGAGGTCCGCGTAACACAGCGTTAACACGTACACCGGCCCTCTGGGCCCGGCAGAGCCGCCGCGACCGGCCCCGGGCGATGTATTTGTGACGAGATTCACCGGCTCCGGCCGGACGCCCGGTAGCTAGGACGCGCAGTATCGCATTACGCTCTAGCCATGGCCACAAGCAACAGTTCCGATTCCAGCATGTCCGCCGAAGTACCTGCTCCCTACGGCAACGGTCCCGCCGGGCCGGCCGCAACGCCGTCGGACGCCGCCAGGAAGCCCGCGGCCCGAATCCGGACCCACCACCTGCAGCAGGCCAAGGAAAAAGGTGAGCACTTTGCGATGCTCACGGCCTACGAACAGTACACTGCCGAGATTTTCGACGAAGCAGGCATTGAGGTGCTCCTCGTCGGCGATTCCGCGTCCAACAACGTCTTCGGCAACGAAACCAGCCTGCCGGTCACCGTCGATGAGCTCCTTCCGCTGTGCCGTGCCGTGGCCCGGTCCGCGAAGCGGGCCTTGGTGGTCGCTGACCTTCCGTTCGGAAGCTACGAGGTTTCAGCCGAGCAGGCCGTGGCCACTGGCGTCCGCTTCCTGAAGGAGGGCCTTGCCCATGCCGTGAAGATTGAAGGCGGCAAGTACTACGCGGACACCGTCCGCGCCATGGTCCAGGCCGGCATTCCGGTCATGGCGCACATCGGCTTCACTCCCCAGAGCGAGCACTCGCTGGGCGGCTACCGGGTGCAAGGCCGCGGCGATGACGCACAGCGGCTTATCGACGACGCGGTGGCACTCGCCGACGCCGGCGCCTTCAGCGTCCTGATGGAAATGGTTCCCGCCGCCACCGCTGCGGCCGTCGATGCTGCCATTTCTGTTCCTACCGTCGGCATCGGCGCCGGAAACACGACGACCGGCCAGGTGCTGGTCTGGCAGGACATGGCCGGACTTCGAGGCGGGAAGATGGCCAAGTTCGTCAAGCAGTATGCTGACCTGCGCACCTCGCTGAGCAACGCGGCCAAGGCATATGGCGAGGACGTGCGGACGGGCCAGTTCCCCGGCCCCGAGCATTCGTTCTAACGAAGCTCCGGGCCGGGGCTCCCCTATTCGGCTGCGATAGGGCCGTCACCGACTTTGATGGCGGACACTTCAAACTCCAGGGTGATCTTGTCCGACACGAGTACGCCGCCGGAGTCCAGGGCCGTGTTCCATTTGAGCCCGAAATCCTGGCGGTCGATGCGACGGGAACCTTCGAAGCCGGCCCGGAGGTTGCCCATCGGGTCCCGCTCGACGCCGATGAAGTCGATCGGAATCGAAATCTCCTTGGTGACGCCCCGGATGGTCACGTCTCCGCTGACAATGAAGTGGCCCTCGTCAACCTGATCCACCCGGTTGCTCAGGAAAGTGATCTCGGGGAACCGGGGAGCGTCAAAGAAGTCATTCGTCCGCAGGTGCTGGTCACGGTCGGCATTGCGGGTGTCAATGCTCGCTACCTTGAGAGTCAGCCCGACCTTCGAGCGGTCAAGGTTCTGCGAGTCGACTGTGATCGAGCCTTCGAGATCGTTGAAAGCTCCGCGGACCTTGGTGACCATTGCGTGGCGGGTGGAGAAGCCGATTCGCGTATGCGTCGGGTCGAACCGCCACTCTCCTGTGTATTCTGGCTTGATTGCGGCCATGACTCTCCTAAATGCGGTACCGGCCGGTCCGGTACTCGAATGTGTACTAACTCTCGCAGACGATACAGGTCAGTCCTCGTCGCCCTTTTCCCATGATTCGTTTCGCGCCTTGACCTTTTCGAGCGCATGCTCTGCTTCTTCGCGCGTCTTGTAGGGCCCGATCAGCTGCGTCCAATCGGACATGGCGTCTTCCTCCACCTCGTGGGTTTTGACGTTGTACCAGTACTCGGTCATCGCTGCTCCTCGCATCACGCAGGCTCCACGCCCGCTGAAAGTGATCCACGTAACGTAGGGCTGCATCGTGTTCCGATCCGGCTTTCCGTTACATGGGGTTCTACGCCTGCTTATATGATCAATCTATGCCTTCTCTTGCCTCGACTGCACCCACCGGCACACTGGTCCCCGGAACCATCAGCCCGCAGCTGCCCGTCCCGGCGTCAATCCCCCGCCCCGAGTATGTGGGCAAACCGGGTCCGGAGAAGTTCACCGGCTCCGAGGTGAAGTCTGCCGAGACCATCGAGAAGATCAGGATTGCCAGCCGGATCGCGGCCCAGGCAATCGTCGAGGTGGGCAAGCACATCGAACCTGGCGTAACGACCGACCAGCTGGACAGGATCGGCCATGAGTTCCTGGTCGACCACCACGCCTATCCGTCGACACTGGGCTACCGGGGCTTCCCCAAGTCGTTGTGCTCGTCGCTGAACGAAGTGATCTGCCACGGAATACCGGACAGCACGGTGGTCCAGGACGGCGACATCCTGAACATCGACATCACGGCCTTCATCGGAGGGGTCCACGGCGACACCAATTTCACGTTCCTCGTTGGCGACGTGGACGAAGAGTCGCGGCTCCTGGTGGAACGCACCAAGGAATCCCTCAACCGTGCCATCAAGGCCGTGGCCCCCGGACGTGAAATCAACGTCATCGGCCGCGCAATCCAGTCCTACGCCAAGCGCTTTGGCTACGGCGTTGTCCGGGATTTCACCGGTCACGGTGTCGGCGAAGCGTTCCACACCGGCCTGATCATTCCGCACTACGATGCGGCCCCCGCCTACAACACGGTCATGGAGGCGGGCATGGTGTTCACCATTGAACCGATGCTGACGCTCGGTACCGTGGAGTGGGACATGTGGGCCGACGATTGGACCGTCGTGACGCGCGACCACAAGCGCACCGCCCAGTTCGAGCACACCCTGCTCGTCACCGAATCAGGCGCAGAAATCCTCACCCTGCCCTGATTGCCCCGCCCGGCCCCGCCGGCACATTTGCCCAGTTACCTCTTTCCCGCCCACAGCCACGAACGGAATCACATTGGCCAAGAAGGACGACAAGTCAACCAAGAACGCCCCGCTGATCGGTATTGATATCGGTGGCACCGGAATCAAGGGCGGCATTGTCGACCTCAAGAAGGGCAAACTCGTAGGCGACCGCTTCCGTGTACCCACGCCGCAGCCGGCGACGCCCGAGTCGGTCGCCGAAACGGTGGCCGCTGTGGTCGCCGAGCTCGACGCGCGGCCGGATGCGCCCGCCCCCGATTCTCCGATCGGCGTAACCTTCCCCGGCATCATCCAGCACGGCGTGGTCCATTCCGCAGCCAACGTCGACAAGTCCTGGCTCAACACGGATATTGACGCCCTGCTGACCAAACGCCTGGGCCGCCCCGTCGAGGTCATTAACGACGCCGACGCCGCCGGCCTCGCAGAAGCCCGCTACGGCGCCGGCGAGGGCGTCTCCGGTACGGTCCTCGTGATCACGCTGGGAACCGGCATTGGCTCGGCCTTCATCTTCAACGGCAAGCTGGTCCCGAACGCCGAACTCGGGCACCTTGAAATCGACGGCTACGACGCCGAGAGCAAGGCCTCCGCCGTGGCCCGGGAACGCGACGGCCTCAGCTGGACCGAGTACAGCGTGCTACTCCAGCGCTATTTCTCGCACGTTGAGTTCCTCTTCTCCCCGGAGCTGTTCATCGTCGGCGGCGGCATCTCCAAGCGAGCCGACGAGTATTTGCCGCACATGAAACTGCGCACGAAGATCGTCCCGGCCGAACTTAAGAACGACGCCGGCATTGTGGGCGCCGCGATCGAGGTCGCGCTGACACACAAACTGGCCAAGTAGCCGGAGCCGCCGGCGCCGCAATCGTGGCGCCGGCTTGGCCCGGCCCGGGTACAGCACGTGGTGCCGGCGGTGGCTTCGGCTTCCCCTCCGCTGCCACCACCGGAGTCTAGAGGGGGCTCTTCTCGGAGTTCTTGCCCTTAGCGGCCTTTGCATCGACTTCCGCTTCATGGCGAAGGATGGCAATGGCGGTCTCAAAGTCCTCGAGGGACTCGAACGCCTGGTACACGCTCGCGAACCGGAGGTAGGCGACTTCGTCCAGTTTCTGCAGCGGGCTGAGGATGGCGAGGCCCACTTCATGGGCGTCGATTTCCGCAGCGCCTGACGCGCGGATCGTTTCCTCGACTTCCTGCGCCAGCATGGCAAGGTCGTCTTCGGTCACGGGCCTGCCCTGGCATGCTTTCCGCACACCGTTGATCACTTTGCTGCGGCTGAAAGGTTCGCCGACGCCGGAGCGTTTGATCACCGTGAGGCTGGTGGTTTCCACCGTGGTGAAGCGGCGGCCGCACTCAGGACACTGACGGCGGCGGCGGATCGCGGAACCGTCATCGGCCATCCGGCTGTCCACCACGCGGGAATCAGGGTTGCGGCAAAACGGGCAATACACGTTGCTTCCTTCCCTGGCCGGAAAACATTTGGCCGGAATATTCTTCCAAAATCAGTTTACGACTACATGTAGCCGAATCACAAGCCTGTAATTACTACATGTAGTGGTTAGGCATCGCCGGTAAACCGTGCCGTCACGGCCTCGCCGTGGGCGGGCAGGTCCTCGGCCCCGGCGAGGCTGAGGATGTGCCCGCTGACCCTTTCGAGGGCCGGCTTGCTGTAGTTGACCACCTGGATGGCGCGAAGGAACGTGGTGACATTGAGGCCGGAAGAGAAGGCTGCCGTGCCGCTGGTGGGCAGCACGTGGTTGGACCCTGCGCAGTAATCCCCGAGGCTGACGGGGCTGTAGTCCCCCACGAAGATGGCTCCCGCGTTGCGGATGCGTGCAGCGACAGCCGGGGCGTCCGCCGTCATGATCTCCAGGTGCTCCGCGGCGTAAGCATCGCAGGCGGCGATTCCCTGGTCCAGGTCGTCCACCAGCACCACGCCGGACTGCGGGCCGGACAGGGCTTCCCGCACCCGCTCTGAGTGTTTGGTCAGGGCAGCCTGCACGTCAAGCTCGACCCGGACGGCCGCAGCGAGCTCTTCGGAAGCGGTGATGAGGACGGACGCGGCCTTCGGATCGTGTTCTGCCTGGCTGATGAGGTCGGCCGCGACCAGCGACGGGCGGGCGCTGCCGTCGGCAAGGATGGCGATTTCCGTGGTGCCGGCCTCGGAATCGATGCCCACAACGCCCTTGACCAGCCGTTTGGCCGTCGCCACAAAAATGTTGCCCGGCCCGGTCACAACGTCCACCGGATCCAGGGCTGCCGCCGGGTCTTCCGCGGGAACTCCGTAAGCAAAGGCCGCAATGGCCTGGGCCCCGCCAATGGCGTACACCTCGTCGATGCCCAGCAGCGCCGCAGCGGCCAGGATGGTGGGGTGCGGGAGTCCGCCGAAGTCTTTCTGCGGAGGCGAGGCCAGGGCGATGGATGCCACCCCTGCCGCCAGTGCGGGGACGACGTTCATGATGACCGACGACGGATATACGGCCAGTCCGCCGGGGACATAAAGCCCCACGCGGCCAACCGGCACCCAGTTCTGGCTCACGACGGCGCCCTCGCCGAGTTCGACGTCGACGTTTGCCGGCCGCTGGCTGTCAGCGAACT
Organism: Arthrobacter sp. GW460-12-1-14-TSB2; assembly: GCF_059423525.1. Taxonomy (NCBI): domain Bacteria; kingdom Bacillati; phylum Actinomycetota; class Actinomycetes; order Micrococcales; family Micrococcaceae; genus Arthrobacter; species Arthrobacter sp. GW460-12-1-14-TSB2. The sequence goes on along the minus strand of NZ_JBWKYC010000002.1, from coordinate 82,172 downwards.
TGCGCGCGCGGCTGATGGATTCTTCCAGGGCCGCCCGCACTGCGGGGTCCAGTGTCTCCAGCGCTTCCTGCAGCGCAGCGGCCGGCACCCTCGGGTGTGCCTGCTCGACGCCGTCGAACGCCTTCGCGTAGTCGCTCAGCGCGGCGAAGCCCCGGGAACGGACCGCCGTGATGATGTCCGTGACCTTCTGCTCGGCGTCCGCCATGGTCTGGTGCCGGGCCCGCGGAACAGCCGCCCGGAGTTCGGCCAGGGAGAGCCGCTGGCCGCGCAGGTCAATGGTGCGGTAGCTGACGGCCGGCGTGGTGATCTGGGCGGGGCTGTCGGGAGAAATAGTCACCCGTCCATTTTACGTGGTTTGCCCAGGAGGCTAAGCAGGTTTGCCACAAAGACGGAAATGGCCACCGCTGCCGGCCAAATGGCCAGGACGGCGAGGGCACGGAGCGAGAAGGCAATGCTGGCGTTCGGAGCGGTATCTTCAGCCGGTCCCCACCACTGCCCCGCCAGCACCCCTGCCTGCCAGGCGACGACGGCGCCAAGCGCACCGCCGATCACGGCGAACAGCACCGTCCGTGGCGCGGGTCCTCCGGTTCGTTTTCCGTCGAGGAGGAACCCGGTGACGCAGCCTGCCAACAGAAACAGGCCGGCCAGCACAAGGTCCCGGGGAAGCCAGCCTTCGGCATTCGTTCCGGTGGCCAACGAGGGGTCGCCGGACAACAGGTTCAGTCCCCCGGGCGCCAGCAGCCACCACGCAAGTCCGACGGGGATCCCGGCGGCGGCTATGGCTGCGGGCACGCGCCACGAACCCCCGTCACCGCGGTAAAGTTCACCATAGGCGGGAGGGAGTCCGGCATCCCCGTGATGGCTCGGATTTTGCGGAGCCTGCCCGGTGCCTGATGGCTGTTTCATGAAACAAACATTAACAAACGTTCACCGCCGTTCAACAAATGACGCGGCAGGTAACCAAGTCACGGACGGCATCGGGGGCCCCATACGCTGGCATGCAGGACAAACCAGGATTAGTTTCAGCAGGGAGTTAGATCACAGTGACCTCAGATAACGCAGCCTTCGAAGGCACGTTCAAGGAGATGTTCCGCCGGCATGCGGCCGGCGTGGCAATTATCACGGTGAACTACAACGGCATCCCGTACGGATTCACGGCCACCTCCGTGGCCTCGCTGTCCGCCCAGCCGCCGCGTTTTACCTTCAACATGGCCCGCAGCTCCAGTTCATGGCCGGCCATCGCCAACACCACGCACATTGGTGTCCACATGCTTGGGCTGGAGAACCAGGAACTTGCGGACCGCTTCGCACGGACCAAGAACCGGTTTGAGGGCGACCATTGGGAACTTGGACCGCACGATGTACCAGTCCTCAAGGACGTCGCCGGATGGCTGATCGGCAAGATCCAGATGCGCCTCTCCTTTGAGAACAACGCGGTGGTCGTGGTGGAAGTCGTGGAAGGACAAGTGGGCGAGGACGGCTCTCCGCTGCTTTACCACTCCGGCGCCTACAGCCAGCCCGTCCCGCTCGACTACGAAATCTAGCGCTCTACCAGGGCAACGGCGCGGACGATCCGAGTTCGAAGAACCGCGGACTGCTGCCACCGGGTTCGGAAAGCTCCCGCAGCAGCTCTTTGGCCGCCGTCGCGGGCTCCTTCGACGCACCGCTTCGTCCCATCCCGGTCGCCAGTGCTCCCGGATGCACGGACCAAACGTCCAGTTCCGCGCCGAATTCCTCATGCAGGCTAAGCGTCAGCATGTTGAGCGCCGCTTTGCCGAGCCGGTAGCCGTAACTCGTCCCGAAGCCGGCGAATTCACCGTTCGCCTGCAGAGCGGCCGAGCCCAGCCGGGACGACACATTGACCACGAGGGGCCGGCGGCCGCCTGCACTCGGGCGAAGCAGCCCGGCCAGCGACGCCTGGGTCACCCTGACTGCGCCCGCGACGTTATTGTCGAAGAGCTGCGCAAGGGAATCGGGGTCAACTGCCGCCAGCGTCTTCTGGCTGCTGCCCACCGCGGCATTATTGACCACGACGTCGATGCTGGTTTCCGCAAGAGCCTGCGACACTTCCTCGGGGCAGGAATGCGCAATGTCCCATTCCAGGAACCGCACCCTGCCGTCAGTCCCGGCGTTTGCCGCGTAGCCCGGCCTGACAATGCCGTAGACCGTCCATTCTTCGGCCGCAAGGACCGCCGTGAGGGCGGCACCGAAGCCCCTCCCCGCGCCGGAAATCACCGCGACGCCCGGGGCCGGGTTCACCGGATGTCCAGGCGCATTGGCTGTCCAGGCAACTAGCTGTCCAGGCAGGTGGGTCCGAGCAGCACCTTCAGGTCGCCGAACAGTGATGGGCTCGGGTTGACCCTCAGGTGCACAGGAAGCGCCATCACTTCCACCCTGGTGTCTCCCTGCAGGTGCAGCCTGACCTCCGAGTTGCCCCGGTGGGTCCTCAGCACGTCCCCCAGCTCGGTCACCACGGCCTCGGTCGCCTTGTGCGTCTGCATGGTGATCACCAGGGGCCCGTTCAGGCCTTCGCTGAGGTCCGGGACGGACAGCTCCATGCAGTTCAGGGCGACGGCGCCGTCGTCACGGCGCTGCAGCCTGCCCTTGACCACCACGATCAGGTCTTCAGCCAGAACGGACGCAATGGGACCGTAGACCTGGCCGAAGAACATGACCTCCATGGAACCGCCCAGGTCCTCGATTTCCGCGCGGGCATAGGCGTTTCCGCTGGCTTTCGCGATCCGCCGGCTCAGCGAGGTGATCATGCCCGCAATGGTGATGATGGCGCCGTCGTGCGGGCCGTCCTCTGCGATGACCGAGGTGATGGACTGGTCGGCGTGCTGGCTCAGCAGCCCTTCGAGGCCCTGCAGCGGGTGGTCCGAGACGTAGAGGCCCAGCATGTCGCGTTCGAAGGAGAGCTTGTCCTTTTTCTCCCACTCGGGAAGGTCCGGGATTTCGATGCTCAGGGACGCTTCGGATTCGGCCTCGTCGAAACCCGCGAAGAGGTCGAACTGCCCGATCGCTTCGTTGCGCTTGAGGGTGATGACGGAGTCGATGGCTTCTTCATGGATCATGGCAAGCGCGCGCCGATGGTGGTTCAGGGAGTCGAACGCGCCAGCCTTGATCAGCGATTCAATGGTGCGTTTGTTGCACACCACCGCAGGGACCTTCATGAGGTAGTCCTTGAAGGACGTGTACGCGCCTTCCTTTTCCCGCGCCGCCACCATGGCTTCGACGGCGTTCACGCCGACGTTGCGGATTGCGCCCATCCCGAAGCGGATGTCGTTGCCCACAGGGGTGAAGTTGAGGGCTGACTCGTTGACATCGGGCGGCAGCACCGTGATGCCCATGCGCCGGCATTCATTCAGGTAGATCGCCGATTTGTCCTTGTCATCGCCCACCGAGGTCAGCAGGGCAGCCATGTACTCCGGCGCATAGTGCGCCTTGAGGTACGCGGTCCAATAGGAGATTACGCCGTACGCGGCCGAGTGCGCCTTGTTGAAGGCGTAGTCGGAGAACGGAAGCAGGATGTCCCAGAGGGTCTTGACGGCGGCCATGGAATATCCGTTGTCCTGCATGCCCTGCGAGAAGCCGGCGAACTGTTTGTCCAGTTCGGACTTCTTCTTCTTGCCCATGGCACGGCGCAGGATGTCGGCCTGGCCCAGCGTGTAGCCGGCGAGCTTCTGCGCCACGGCCATGACCTGCTCCTGGTACACGATCAGCCCGTAGGTGCCGCCCAGGATTTCGGAGAGCGGTTCTTCCAGCTCCGGATGGATCGGAATGACTTCCTGGATCTTGTTCTTGCGCAGCGCGTAGTCGGTGTGGGCGTTGGCACCCATGGGGCCGGGCCGGTACAGGGCCAGCACCGCGGAGATGTCTTCGAAGTTGTCAGGCTTCATGAGCTTGAGCAGCGAACGCATGGGGCCGCCGTCAAGCTGGAACACGCCCAGGGTGTCACCCCGGGCCAGCAGCTCGTAGGAAGCGGTGTCGTCGAGTTCCAGGGTTTCGAGGTCAAGATCGATGCCGCGGTTCATCTTGATGTTTTCCAGGGCGTCCGAAATGATCGTCAGGTTCCGCAGGCCGAGGAAGTCCATCTTGATGAGGCCGAGGCCTTCGGACGTCGGGTAGTCGAACTGCGTGATGACCTGGCCGTCCTGGAAGCGGCGCATGATCGGAATCACGTCGATGATGGGGTCCGAGGACATGATGACACCGGCGGCGTGCACGCCCCACTGCCGTTTCAGGCCTTCGATACCCAGTGCCGTTTCGAAGACTTTGGCGGCTTCCGGGTCGGTGCTGATCAGCTGGCGGAAGTCACCGGCTTCGCCGTAGCGCTTTGCGTCCTTGTTCTGAATGTCGGCCAGCGGAATGTCCTTGGCCATCACCGCCGGCGGCAGCGCCTTGGTCAGCGTCTCACCCATGCTGAAGGGGTAGCCCAGGACGCGCGAGGAGTCCTTCAGGGCCTGCTTGGTCTTGATGGTGCCGTACGTGACGATCATGGCCACGCGTTCGTCGCCGTATTTGCGCGTGACGTAGTCGATGACTTCGGAGCGGCGCCGGTCATCGAAGTCGACGTCGAAGTCAGGCATGGAAACACGGTCCGGGTTGAGGAAGCGTTCGAAGATCAGGCCGTGGTGCAGCGGATCCAGGTCGGTGATGCGCATGGCGTAGGCCACCATGGAACCTGCACCGGAGCCACGCCCGGGGCCCACGCGGATGCCGTTGTTCTTGGCCCAGTTGATGAAGTCGGCCACCACGAGGAAGTAGCCCGGGAATCCCATGGAGGTGATGACTTCGAGCTCATAGTCGGCCTGTTGGCGGACCTTGTCCGGGATGCCCTTCGGGTAGCGGTACTGGAGTCCCTTGTCGACTTCCTTGACCAGCCAGGACGTCTCGTCCTCCCCCTCGGGGCAAGGGAAGCGTGGCATGTAGTTGGCGCCCGTGTTGAACGAGACTTCACAGCGCTCGGCGATCAGCAGCGTGTTGTCGCACGCGTCGGGGTGGTCGCGGAAGAGTTCGCGCATTTCCTGCGGTGACTTCAGGTAGTAGCCGCTGCCGGAGAAGGCAAACCGGGAGCCGCCGTTGTCGTAGGTCGGTTCCAGGAGGGTGGACCCGGACTGGATGGCCAGCAGGGCCTCATGCGCCTTCGCATCGTGCTCGTGCGTGTAGTGCAGGTCATTGGTGGCCACCAGCGGCAGGTTCAGGTCCTTGGCCAGGCGCAGGAGGTCGCCTGTGACGCGCCGCTCGATATCCAGGCCGTGGTCCATGAGTTCGCAGAAGTAGTTCTCCGCGCCGAAGATGTCGCGGAACTCTGCAGCAGCCTCCAGCGCTTCGCGGTACTGGCCGAGCCGCAGCCGGGTCTGCACCTCACCGGACGGGCAGCCGGTGGTGGCGATGAGCCCTTCCGAGTAGGTGTTGAGCAGCTCGCGGTCCAGCCGGGGCCATTTGCCGAACACCGAGTCCAGCGAAGCGATCGACGAGGCACGGAACAGGTTCCGCATGCCCACGTTGTTGTAGCTCAGCAGGGTCATGTGGGTGTACGAGCCACCGCCGGAGACGTCGTCCTTGCGCTGGCTTTCCTCGCCCCAGCGGACGCGGCTCTTGTCACCGCGGGCGGTCCCGGGAGTCACATAGGCTTCGACGCCGATGATCGGCCTGATGCCCTTGTCCGTGGCCCTCTTCCAGAAATCGAACGCGCCGAAGAGGTAGCCATGGTCGGTGGTGGCCAGCGCGGGCATTCCCAGCCGCTCGGTTTCATCGAAGAGCTCACCGAGCCGGGCGGCGCCGTCCAGCATCGAGTACTCGGTGTGGTTGTGGAGATGGACAAACGAGTCGTTGCTGGAAGTCACCGGACCATTCTAGTGCCGGGCAGGGACAATTCCGGCTCAGGCGTCCCCGGAGGCTAGAACTTCGAGTGCATACGCGAGATCCTGCGGGTACTCACTGGTGACTGTCACGCGCTCTCCGGTCCTGGGACTGTCGAACCCGAGCTGCCGGGCGTGAAGCCACTGCCGGGTCAGTCCCAGGGTTGCGGCAAGCCGCGGATCGGCTCCGTAGGTCAGGTCACCGGCGCAGGGGTGGCGCAGGGCCGAAAAGTGGACCCGGATCTGGTGGGTGCGGCCGGTTTCCAGGTGCACTTCCACGAGTGAAGCCTTCCCGAAGGCCTCCAGGACCTCGTAGTGGGTCACGGATTCCCGGCCGTCCTCTATGACGGCAAAGCGCCAGTCATGGCCGGGGTGGCGGCCGATGGGTGCATCGATCGTGCCCGCCAGGGGATCCGGCAGACCCTGGACCACTGCGTGGTAGACCTTGTCCACGGTGCGCTCCTTGAAAGCGCGTTTGAGCGCCGTATAGGCGCGTTCGGACTTGGCCACCACCATGACCCCCGACGTGCCGACGTCGAGGCGGTGCACGATGCCCGCCCGCTCGGGTGCTCCCGACGTCGAAATCCGGTAACCGAGCCCGGCCAGTCCCCCCACCACGGTGGGTCCCACCCAGCCCGGGGACGGGTGGGCGGCCACACCCACCGGCTTGTCGATGACGACGAAGTCCTCATCGTCCAGCAATACCTTCAGGCCTTCCACAACTTCCTCCACGACTTCCAGGGGGTCCCGGCGTTCCGGGACAACGACTTCCAGCACGGTGCCGGAGGCCAGCTTCAGGGACTTGCCCACGGCCTTGCCTGCGGAGCTGACGTTGCCCTCGGCGATCAGGGTGGCCGCCTGGGACCGGGATATGCCCATCAGCCTGGCGAGTCCCGCATCGACGCGGGTGCCGGCCAGCTCTTCGGGAACGGTGAGTTTCTCAGGCATCGGTGCGCCCCGCCGGTTTCTGGATCCGTGAACCGTCAAGTGAAATACCGCGGAGCGTCAGCAGGCAGATGATCACGACGGCGGAGACAACAGCGGAATCGGCGATATTGAAGATCGCAAAATTGGGCAACTGGATGAAGTCCACCACGTGGCCCATGGCGAAGGACGGTTCACGGAACAGCCGGTCCGTGAGGTTGCCCAGGGCACCGCCCAGAAGCAGGCCAAGCGCCAGGGACCACCAGGCGGAACCTAGTTTCCGCAGCTGGAAAAGAATGGCGATGGAGACGCCGGCCATGATGATGGTGAAAACCCAGGTGACATTCTCGCCGATGGAAAACGCGGCCCCGGAGTTCCTGATGTAATACCAGTGCAGCAGCGGGGGCAGCACCGGGATGCGCTCCCCCTCCACCATGGTGGAGGTGACCCACAGCTTGGTGAGCTGGTCGAAGACGTAGGCGAAAACAGCGAAGCCGGCGAAGAGCGTCAGCAGGACCGCCTTTCGCGGCCGGGCTTGCGTCGTTGCTGGCTGCGCTGCGGCAGGTGCTGTTTCGTCAGTCATAAAGCTTTCATTCAGGAGCCAGTCCCGGGACTGGAGGGAAGATGCTGGTGCCCGCTGCCGGCAGCGCCGGTAGCGGTTAATGGCAAAAGCCGGCGGCCGAGGAGTCCTCAGCCACCGGCTTTCAGAATACTTGCTAAACAGCGGGGCTGCCGTCGCCAACCTCGGGCGCAGCCACGGAACCGCGGGCATCCAGGTCGCGGAGCTGACCTTCGATGTAAGCCTTCAGGCGTGAACGGTAGTCGCGCTCGAAGCCGCGCAGCTGTTCCACCTTGCGCTCCAGGACAGACCGCTGCTGTTCCAGGGCGCCAAGGATCTTGCGGGACTTCTCCTGCGCGTCGTTGACCAGGCTGCTGGCTTCGATCTGCGCTTCCGCGATGATCTTGTCCTTCTGCTGCTGGCCATCTGCGACGTGCTTGTCGTGCATCTGCTGCGCCATGGCCAGGAGGCCGGCGGCGGACTCCGCGGTCGGGTTGACCGCGGAAGGGGCAGCCGGAGCTGCTACCGGTGCAAGAGCCGCTGCCGGCTCGGGAGCCTTCTTCTTGGCTTCGGCGGCGGCCTTGGCCTCGGCTTCAGCCTTGGCCCGGGATTCGTCCTTTTCAGCCTTGACCGGCGCGGGGACCTTCTCCACCACCGGCGCCGCTACTGCGGAGCTGGCGGGCGTGCCTGAGCCGCTCTCGGCAAGCTTCTTGCGAAGCTCGTCGTTCTCTTGGTTCAGGCGGCGCAGTTCGACGACGATTTCGTCCAGGAAGTCGTCAACTTCGTCCTGGTCGTAGCCTTCGCGGAACTTGGTCGGCTGAAAGCGCTTGTTGACAACGTCTTCTGGCGTCAAAGCCATCTGGTCACCTCGTTGGTCTAGTTAGTCAGTAGGCCTTCCGGCCGTCAAAACTACGGTACCTAAATATGGTCTGGTTCCTCTAATTCAACACTGAGGTGTCAAACCGGAGTTTCTACACGATGCCGTGGATGGCGGTTTCCCGTCCCGCTACTGCGCCGCAAGCTGTAATGAAAATTACGCGAGATTCCGTACGATTGCCATAGCCACGCTGATGGCTATGAAGAACAGCAAAAATCCGAGATCCAGCGAAATCCCGCCCAGGCGCAAGGGCGGAATGAGGCGCCTCAGCACCTTCAGGGGCGGATCTGTGACGGAGTAGACAGTGTGGGCCGCCACCAGCGCTGCACCCCGGGGCCGCCACTCACGGGCAAACATCTGCACCCAGTCGTAGACCAGCCGGATGATCAATGCCACAAATACGAATAATAAAGCGATATAGATAAGTCCGAAAACAATTCCCATGAGTTAACTCATATCTCCATGTTCATTCCGGATCCCGCAGTCTCCTGTTGCCATTCTTATCTATTTCAGCACGGATGCCAGACAGGTGTCCTGCCTGGCATCCGTTCGGGTCCGGAGCTAGCTCTGGTTGAAGAAGCTGGCCTGGGTCTCGCTGACCTTCTTGTCATCGCCGATGACCTCGATGTACGACGGCGAGAGCAGGAACACTTTGTTCGTGACCCGTTCGATGCTGCCGCGGAGGCCGAACACCAGGCCGGCGGAGAAATCGACCAGGCGCTTGGCGTCGGCTTCACCCATGTCCGTGACGTTCATGATGACAGGGATGCCGTCACGGAAGCTTTCGCCGATCAGCTTGGCGTCATTGTAGGACCGCGGGTGGATCGTGGTGATCTGGCGGAGTCCGGTGGTCTCTTCGCGGCTCGAGGCCGCGCGCTTGATAGGTGTCACAGGGGCGCGATATTCCTCTTCGGCGGCGTGTGGAGTCGGCGTTTCCCGGGTGACCTCGCGGACGGGCGCCGGCGCCCGGCGTTCCTCGCGGTCATGCTCCATTGAATCGTCCTCGTCTTTGTGCGGTGTGTGGTGCTCAGACTCGTAGTGTTCATCGCCATCGGCGAGCCCAAGATAGATCATTGTCTTGCGCAGAGCGCCAGCCATGGTCGACTCCTAATCGTGTCCGTAAGCGGGCCGCTGAGTTGACTTGACAGTATTGGAATCCCCGCCATTCTCTTCCAATACTTTGACGCTACCTCAACGCAGGACGCGAACCCAATATATCCGAGCCTATTCTCAGGTGTGTCGCACCCGCCCTGACGGCCGATTCAAGATCCTGGCTCATGCCTGCGGAGATCCCCGAAGCCGAGGGGTGGTCCCTGAGCAGCTGCGCCGAGATTTCGGCCAGTTTGGCGAACGACGCCTCCGGATCCGAACCCAGCGGAGCCACCGCCATCAGGCCGGCCAGCACAATGCCCGGCGATCCGGCCAACTGGTCAGCCAGGGCCGGAACCTCCAAGCGGCTCGCCCCGCCCCGGTGGCTTCCGGCGTCCTCGTCCAGGCTGACCTGGATGAAGCACTCGAGCGGACCCCGGCCGGTCCGCTCCTGCTCCGCGGCCACGGACCGGGCAAGGGCGGCCGCCAGCTGCGGCCGGTCCACGGAATGGATGGCATGGGCATACCGCACAACGGACTTTGCCTTATTGCTCTGCAGCTGCCCCACAAAATGCCAGCGGAGTCCGAGGTCGCTGAGCGCGGAGGCCTTTTCCGACGCTTCCTGGTCCCTGTTCTCTCCGACGTCGGTGACACCCAAGGCAGCCAGCCTGCGAACATCGTCAGCAGGGTGGAATTTAGTCACCACGATCAGCTCCGGCGGGTTGTCCTGCCGGCCGGCGGCTTCCGTGGCGGCGGCAATCCTCCGCCGGACCGCGGCCAGGCGGTCCTGAATTTGGAGCAGGCGGGGGTCGTCCGCAGCTGTTACGTCACGGGGTTCACTCACTGGTCCACACCAACCCGGCGAACCGGCCCGTGGCCGGGTTCCCGCGGTAGGAGAACAGATTTTCGTTTTCGAGGGTGCAGGGTCCGGAATACTCCACGACGACCCCGCGGGCCTCCAGCTGGCTGCGCGCCCCGGCCGGAAGGTCCAGGCCGGGGGTGCCCCAGGATGTTGTGGTCCATGTGGCAGGGACCACCGCGGCGACATCGGTCCGCATGCCTTCCGGCACTTCGTAGCAGGATCCGCAGATTGACGGGCCGATCCAGGCCCGGATGTCTTCGGCCCCCTCGGCGCGCATGCGATCCACGGTTGCCGGGAGGACCCCGCTGGCCACTCCCGGGCGCCCCGCATGGGCAACAGCCAGGACCGGTTGTCCCCCCGATGTTGTCCCGGCAAGGACTACAGGGACGCAGTCCGCCACCATAACCGCCAGCGGACGCCCGGAGGACACCATTGCATCTGCGGTCGGGGCGGCAGGGCAGGCCGCCTCATCGCCGTCGCCGATAAAGGCTACGGCGTTGCCGTGAACCTGGTTCATGTACTGGAAGCCGCCGGCCGCCAGGCCGGCTTCGGCCTCAAGGAGTTCACGCCGGCGAAGCACTTCGGCCGGATCGTCCCCCACGTGGAGGGCGAGGTTTCCGGCCCCGGCGTCAGTGAATGCCACCCAGACGCCGGGCCGGACTTCGGTTCGCCACCAAAACAATCAAAACACCGCTAACTGACGAGCTGATAAAACGTCCTGCCAATGCCTACTTCGGGAAGTGCTTACTTCAGGAAGTCAGGGACATCCAGGTCGTCGGAGCGGCTGCCGGACAGGTCCGGCTCCACTACCGAGGGAAGGTCGACGTCGAAGCCGGAGTCGGCGGGGACGGCAGAGGGACGCTGCTGACCCCAGTTGCTGAGACCCGACGCTCCGATGCCGGCGTGCACGGGCTGAACGTGCTGCGACGGCGCCTGCGCGGGGGCAGGGGCTGAGGCGGGCGCAGCCGGGCGCTGCGGGGCTGCCTGCGGCTGCGACTGGTCCATGGACGGCGAGGTGGCTTTGACGTCGTCGAAGCCAGCCGCAATGACCGTCACGCGGGCCTCATCGCCGAGGGCGTCGTCGATGACGGCACCGAAGATGATGTTGGCTTCAGGGTGGGCCACTTCCTGCACGAGGCGGGCGGCCTCGTTGATCTCGAAGAGTCCGAGGTCCGAGCCGCCCTGGATGGACAGCAGGACGCCGTGGGCGCCGTCGATCGAAGCTTCCAGGAGGGGCGACGCGATGGCGAGTTCCGCGGCCTTGACCGCACGGTCCTCTCCGCGTGCCGAACCGATGCCCATCAGCGCGGAACCCGCGCCCTGCATTACGGACTTGACGTCTGCGAAGTCGAGGTTGATCAGGCCCGGAGTGGTGATCAGGTCGGTGATGCCCTGGACACCGGACAACAGGACCTGGTCGGCGGAGCGGAAGGCGTCCAGGACCGAGACATTGCGGTCGCTGATGGACAGGAGCCGGTCGTTGGGGATCACGATCAGGGTGTCGACTTCGTCGCGGAGGGCGTCGATGCCCGCCTCGGCGGAACCTGCGCGACGGCGGCCTTCGAAGGTGAACGGACGGGTGACCACGCCGATGGTGAGCGCACCGAGCGAACGGGCAATGCGGGCCACGACAGGAGCGCCGCCAGTGCCGGTGCCGCCACCTTCACCGGCGGTCACGAAGACCATGTCCGCGCCGCGGATGACCTCTTCGATCTCGTCGGCGTGATCCTCGGCCGCCTGCTTGCCGACCTCCGGGTTTGCACCGGCTCCGAGACCACGCGTCAGCTCGCGGCCGACGTCAAGTTTGACGTCGGCATCGCTCATGAGCAGAGCCTGGGCATCGGTGTTGATTGCGATGAATTCGACACCGCGGAGACCGACTTCGATCATGCGGTTGACTGCGTTCACGCCACCGCCGCCGATGCCGACGACCTTGATGACGGCCAAGTAATTCTGCGGAGCTGCCACGTTACGTGTCCCTTGTTCGTGTCCTATTGCGAAAACTGATGGAGTCGTGCTTGAAAGTTCAAACCTTAACCTTCGACTTGAAGGTTATAGTTATGTCAAGTAACTCATGCTGTGACGCTATTTCCTATGCCTGAGACATTCAATGACCTGATCCGCGTGTCGTTGGAATACCCGCTAAATAGAGCGGAAATCGCCGCGGATGACGGTCGCCGGCCTGCCGGCCCCAGAGCGCATGTGAATGCCTGTCCCGCTGCTTGCACCGGGAGATCGTCCACTATCGTGTCACGGGATGCCGCGGCACGCTGACATCGTAGACCTGGACCGGATTCTTGGGGTTGGCCGGCGCCTTGAGCAAGGCTTCGAGCACCTTGGCCTTAAGCTCCTTCTCCCCCGCGTTGCCCCAGACAATGGTTTGTCCGTCCACAAGTTTGAGTTCGACGGCATCAACGGATTTCGCCGACGCATCGGACAGCCGGGCGAGGACGTCGGCAGGCAGCGCGGCCAGCACCGCGGTGATGGCCTTGAAAAGTTCCTTGCCGATCACCCCTGCCCCGCCGTCGATCACCGGCAACAGGATGCTGCCCGGCTCCTGGGTGGTGCCTAGCTGCACGCCGTCAACATCAACGAGCTGGAACACGTCCCCCTGCTTCACCAGGGCGACCGGGGTGCGTTCCTGGATGTGTACCACCAGTACCGACGGCGGCCGCGCTTCGGTGGTCACGTCCTTGACCTGGACGAGGGGTTGCAGCAGCTCCTTCACCTCGTCGTCGTGGACCTGCGGCAACGGCTTGCCGTGCAGCGGCTTGAGCGCGTCCTGGACCTGCTGCGGCGTGAGCATTTTGGTTCCGTCCACGGACACGGTCTGCACGGCGAACACCGGCGAGTAGACGGCGGCTGCCAGCAGGCCGGCCACCAGGGCAGCTACGATGCACACAGCCAGGATGATGTTCCGCCGGATCCGCCGGCCTTTGGGTTCCGGGAAGGACAGCACATTGTCCGTGGCGCGTTGGGGAGCAGATGCGACGTCGGCAGCGGGCGCGGGCCTGGACGCGGAAATCACGTCTGAGCGGCCGCTTGCCGGTTCGGCCTTTCCTCGGCCTGCGGGTGCCCCCGTCTTGTACGTGGGCCGGCGCGTACTAGGCACCCGGCGCCTCCGCCACTAGTGCCTCAACGATCAGCGGGCCGTAGACGGTAACGTCGCCGGCGCCGGCCGTGAGCACAATGTCCCCGGGCGCCGCGTTGGCGACGACGGCGCGGACTGCATCGTCGGCAGCAACCAGCCGGCCGCCCCCGGAGAGGCGGTCACCGATCAGCTGGCTACTGACCCCGGGAATCGGATCCTCGCGGGCCGGGTAGATGTCCAGCACCAGAGCGGTGTCGGCAGCGTTGAGCGCTTCGGCAAACTCGGCAGCAAACTCGCGTGTGCGGGAAAACAGGTGCGGCTGGAAAAGGACATGCACCTTGTGGTTCCCTGCGACGGATCGTGCCGCAGCAAGCGCCGCCCGGACTTCCGTGGGGTGGTGGGCGTAGTCATCGTAGACCCGGACGCCCCGCCCTTCGCCTTTGAATTCGAAGCGCCGTGATGCTCCGGAGAAATGGGCCAGGGCGCCGGAGGCCGGGCCGGGGGCGATACCCAGTTCCAGTGCCACGGCGAATGCCGCGGCAGCATTGAGCGCGTTATGGCGGCCGGGAACCTGAAGCTCCAGCGCAAACTTTCCCGCGGGGGTGGAAACCCACACGTCGCCCGGTCCGCCGTCGTGCAGCCTCAGCTGCGAGTCTTCGGCAGTGCCGTAGGTGACCACCCTGGTGTTGCCCCGTGCCGTTGTCCGCTCCGCCAGCGCGCGGGCGCCGGGATCATCGGCACAGGCCACCAGGACGCCGTCGGCCGGGAGCAGTTCGGTGAAGCGGTCAAACGACTCGTAGACGGCCTCGGCGGTGCCGTAGTAGTCAAGGTGGTCGGGTTCGACGTTGGTGACAACGGCAATGTGCGGACGGTAGTTCAGGAACGATCCGTCGGATTCGTCGGCCTCGGCAACGAAGATGTCCGACGTGCCGCTGGCCGCGTTGACCCCCAGCGCCGGGACGTTGGCACCGATTGCAAACGTGGGGTCCAGGCCGGCGCCCTGCAGCAGCACTGTGATCATCGAAGTCGTGGTTGACTTCCCGTGGGTTCCGGCCACCGTGACCACACGGTCGCCGGCCATGGTCGCCGCCAGCGCCTCGGACCGGTGCAGCACGGGCAGCCCGGCGTCACGCGCGGCCAGGAGTTCCGGATTGTCCGGGCGGATGGCGGAGCCCGCCACCACGGACTGGGCAGCACCGAGGTTGCCCGCGGCATAGCCCACATGGATGCCTGCGCCTGCAGCGGCGAGGTCCGCCATGACGGGCAGGTCCTTGGCGTCGGAGCCGGTCACGGGGACGCCTCGGGCCACCATGATCCGGGCCACGGCGGACATGCCCACGCCGCCCACGCCGATGAAGTGCACGCGGCCCAGGGATTCAAGGCTCTGCGTGCCCGTAGCTGCTGTGGGCGTGGTCATTTGCTTACCGCTTCCAGGACAAGACCAGCCATGCGCTGATCTGCGTTTCGGATACCGAGTGCTTCGGCGCTGGCTGCCATCTTCGCCAGGCGGGCGGGATCTGACAGCAGCGGGATGATTTCACTGCTGACCCACGCGGGCGTGAACGATTCGTCATCAATGACCAGCGCCCCTCCTGCCGCTACCGGCCCGGCGGCGTTGAGGGCCTGCTCGCCGTTGCCGATCGGGAGCGGGATGAACACGGCCGGAACACCCACGGCCGCGGTTTCGCAGACGGTGGCGGCCCCTGCGCGCCCCACCAGCAGGTCGGCGGCCGCGTAGATGTTCTCCATGCCGTCGACATACTCCACTTGCCGGTAGCCGTCAGCGGCGAGGGGCTTTCCTTCGCCGTCAAGGACCACCTTGCCCTTTCCGGTGATGTGGAGGGTCTGGATGCCGGCCTTGGCCAGTGCTTCCACGGACGCTGCGATCGTCCGGTTGATGCTCTGCGCACCGGATGAGCCGCCGGTGACGATGAGCGCGGGTTTGTCCTGGTCCAGCCCCAGCAGTTCACGTGCCGCCTGCCGGGCGCCGGCACGGTCCAGCCCGGATACTTCCTTGCGCATCGGCATGCCGACGTGGCGCGCCCCGCGGAGTTTCGTGCCGGCGAAGGCTACGCCGACATGATGGCTGAACCGGGCGCCCACTTTGTTGGCCAGGCCGGCCCGCGTGTTGGCTTCATGGATGACGACGGGGATCCGGCGGCGCCGGGCAGCGAGGTAGAGCGGCGTGCAGACGTAGCCGCCAACGCCGACCAGAACGTCCGCCTGGGCGTCGTCGAGGATTTTTCCGGCCTGTTTGACCGCGCCCGCCAGCCGTCCGGGGAGCCGCAGCAGGTCGAGCGATGGCCTGCGGGGAAAGGGCACGCGGTCGATGGTGGCCAGCTCAAGGCCGGCTGCCGGGACCAGCCTGGTCTCCATCCCGCTGGGCGTTCCCACGGCCAGGAGTTGCACGTCCGGACGCACGTCACGCAACGCGGCCGCTATGGCCAGCAGCGGACTGATGTGACCCGCTGTTCCGCCGCCGGCAAGGACTACTGACAAAGACTCGGCATTCATTAAGTGCTATTTACGCTTTCGTGAGGTGTGTGGGCGCCCGCCCTTGGTGCGGAACTTGAGGAGCCGCTTGGGCTGGACGCTGGGCGCCATCTGTTCCCGGGCCAACGACAACACTACGCCGACGGCGCAAAGTGACATCAGCAGCGCCGAACCGCCATAGGAAATGAACGGCAGCGGCACTCCGATGACAGGGACGAGCCCGGTGACCACGGACATGTTGACGGTGGCCTGGCCCAGGAGCCACACCATGATGGTCCCGGCCAGCACACGGTGGAAGAGGTCCTCCTGCGCCACCACGACGCGGTAGATCGCGGCACCGAGGATGGCAAAGAGGATGAGTACGACGACGGTGCCCACCAGGCCGAGTTCCTCGCCGATGATCGCGAAGATGAAGTCGTTATGGGCTTCCGGGATCCAGCTGTACTTCTGCCGGCTTTGCCCCAGGCCGACCCCGAGCCACCCCCCGGAGGCCAGTCCGTACAGGCCGTTGGTTGACTGGTAGTTGGCGTCGATGCCTTCGCCACAGGAGTTTCCGGTCCACCACGAGGTAATCCGGCACATCCGGTTTGAGCTTGTCACAGCCATGAACCCGGCACCCGCCACGGCAATCAAAGCTGCTATGCCGAACATGTAGAGCGGGACCCCGGCGAAGAACAGGGCGGCGGCCATGATCATCATGATGATCATGCCGGTGCCGAGGTCATTTCCGGCCAGGACGAGGCCGATGATGCCGGCGGCAATGGGAAGGACCGGGACCACCACATGCTGCCAGCGGTGGAGCAGTTTGGCCTTGACGGCCAGCACCGTGGCCATCCAGAGTGCGAGGGCCAGTTTGGCCGCTTCTGACGGCTGGAAGGTGATGCCGCCGAATTCAATCCAGTTCTGGTTGCCGTTGGTGCTGGTACCGATGAGCAAGACCAGGACGAGGAGCACATAGGCGCCGGCGATCCCCGGCCAGGCGAGGCGCTTAAGCCAGACGACATTAACCCGCGAGAGCACAAACATCAGGAACACCCCGATGGCGGCGAACATGCCCTGTTTGAGTGCTGCCGTGTACGGCGACTCCCCCGCGGCAATGGCCTCGACGCTGGACGCGGACAGAACCATCATGATGCCGATGGCCGTAAGCGCGAGGGTGGAACCCAGGATGAGGTAGTAGGTGGAACCGTTGCGTGACTTTCCGGTTCCTTCCAGCTTCGCCCAGAAGCTTCGGTACCAGCCGCGGAGCCTGGCCAGCGGAGGCACATGGCCTGCCCGTGCAGTCCCGCGGGCCGGAGCCTGGGGTGACGGCGGCCGGGTCCCGGCGGCCTTGCCTGTCCGCGTAGCCGGGGGAAGCCGGGTGGCACCCCGCTGCTTGGCAGCCGGGGCACGGGTGGGCGTGCTGACCATTGTTACTCCTCGCCGGTCTGAGCCTGCCCTTCCACGAGCCCGCGGACAGCTTCAATGAAGGCATCGCCACGGTGAGCGTAGGAAGAGAACTGATCCATGGAAGCAGCCGCCGGGGCCATCAGCACAGTGTCCCCCGGAGAGGCCAGCTGCGCTGCCGCGGCTACGGCCTGGGCCATTACAGTTTCCCCGTAGATCGGCGAGGGCACCGTGCCGGCGTCGTCCGTTTCGGCAGACTGCACATTTTCAGTGTCGCCCTTGCTGCGCCCGATCACGGGGACATCCGGTGCGTGTCGCTTGAGGGCGTCCGAGAGCGGGGCAGTGTCAGCTCCGATCAGGACGACGGCCTTCAGGCGGCCCGCCTGTTCCTTGACCAGCTCGTCGTAGCTCACACCCTTGGAGAGGCCGCCGGCAATCCAGATGACGTTGCTGAACGCGGACAGGGACGCCGCCGCTGCGTGCGGGTTGGTTGCTTTCGAGTCGTTGATCCACAGCACATCGTTGTGGCGGGCAACGAGCTGGATCCGGTGCTCTCCCGGAATGTAGTTCTTCAGTCCCTGCCGCACGGCCTGTGGTTCCACACCGTACGCCCGGACCAGCGCTGCCGCTGCCAGGGCGTTGGCCACCATGTGGCGCGGTGCCACCGGACCGAGGTCCGCCATGGCGGCAAGCTCGGCGGCGCTGTCCTTGCGCTCGGCGATGAAGGCGCGGTCCACCAGGAGGCCCTCGACCACGCCGAGCATGCTGATGGCCGGCGTCAGCGTGGTGAATCCGACGGCGCGGCAGCCTTCCACGACGTCCGCGTCCTCCACCATCCGCTCGGTTTCGATCTGTTCGGCGTTGTAGATGCAGGCCTTTTGGGTCTGCTCGTAGACCTTGGCCTTGTCGGCCAGGTACGAAGCGTAGGACCCGTGCCAGTCCACGTGGTCCTCGGCGACGTTGAGGCAGACACTTGCCACCGGAGAGACGGAGTGGCTCCAGTGCAGCTGGAAACTCGACAGTTCGACCGCAAGGACGTCGTACTCCACCGGATCCCGCAGGGCGTCCAGGATGGGCGTGCCGACGTTCCCGACCGCGATGGCCTTGAGCCCGGCGGCCTGCAGCATGGATTCGGTCAGGCCCACGGTTGTGGTCTTCCCGTTCGTTCCGGTGATGGTCAGCCAGTCCGCGGTCTTGCGGCCCCTCCGCTCACGCACCCGCCAGGCGAGTTCCACATCGCCCCAGACCGGGATGTGGGTCCGGGCAGCCAACGCGAGGAGGGCCTGGTCCGGCCGCCATCCCGGTGAGGTCACGATCAGGTCCGGCTTCTGGCCGTCGATCTTCGGCATGGTGTGCACGGCATCCTCGCCGAGGAGGACATCCACGGCGCCGACGATTTTCAGGGTGTCCGCCTGGGCGCGGGCCTTCGGGCTCGTGGCCGCGTCCACTACCACCACGCGGGCACCGAGTTCGATCAGGGTGTCGGCGGCAGCGAATCCGGATACACCGATGCCCGTCACGACCACCCGGAGGCCGGACCAGTCGGAGTCCCAGCTCACGAGGTTCTCGAGCCGGGGAGACGTTGCCAGCGGCGAAGGTATAGGACTGCTCACAGCAGGACCACCCATTCTGCGTAGAAGATGCCAAGGCCTGCGGCGACGAAGAGGCCGCCGAGGATCCAGAACCGAACCACCACGGTGACTTCCGCCCAGCCCTTGAGTTCAAAGTGGTGCTGGAGCGGGGCCATTTTGAAGAAACGCTTGCCCTTGGTGATCTTGAAGTAGCCCACCTGGATGATCACCGAAAGGGTGATCAGGACGAAGAGTCCGCCGATGAAGGCGAGCAGCAGTTCGGTCCGGGACAGGATGGCGAAACCGGCAACGGCGCCGCCGATGGCCAGCGAGCCGGTGTCGCCCATGAAGATCTTCGCCGGAGACGTGTTCCACCACAGGAAGCCAACCAGGGCAGCGCTGAGGATTGCGGCAAGGAGTGCCAGGTCCAGCGGGTCCCGGACCGAATAGCAGCCGCCGCCGGCCTGCCGCGGCGAGCCGCAGGCCTGGTTGCTCTGCCAGATTCCCATCAGCGTGTACGCGCCGAACACCATGACCGACGCCCCGGCAGCCAGTCCGTCCAGACCGTCCGTGAGGTTCACGCCATTGGTCGCCGCCGTGACGATCAGGTTGGACCACAGAACGAACAGGATGGCGCCCAGGACGGTGCCGCCGAATGCAAGGTTCAGCCAGGGGATGTCCCGCACCAGCGAGATCTGCGTGGATGCCGGAGTGACGCCGTCCGCATTGGGAAAATTCAAGGCCAGGACGGCGAAAATGATGCCGACGGCGCCCTGCAGCACCAGTTTGGCTTTTGCGTCCAGGCCAAGGCTTCGCTGCTTGGAAATCTTGATGAAGTCGTCCAGGAAGCCTACGAGGCCCATTCCCACCATCAGGAACAGCAGCAGGAGCGCAGAGGCCGACGGTCCGGCTGACCGCGGATTCAGCATCCACATAATGAGGTGGGTCAGCGCGTAGCTCAGCAGGACAGCGAAGACCACTACGGTACCGCCCATGGTCGGCGTGCCGCGTTTCGTGTGATGGGAGGTAGGTCCGTCGTCGCGGATGAACTGGCCGTAGCTCTTCCGTACCAGCAGACGGATGAACAGAGGGGTTCCCACCAATGCAAACAGCAGGGCCAGGCCAGCGCCGATCAGCAGTGCAATCACAGCGACTCGCTCCCTTCATTGGCGGTTGCTCGGACTTGTGGGGGTAATGCTATCCGATCCCCCAAATGCCTCAGTCCCACGCTGTTGGAAGACTTGAAGAGGACCAGATCGCCGGGTTCCAGTTCCCGTTGGAGCAGATCGTAGGCTTCGTCGACGGACTCAGCGAATACGCATTCGTCCCCCCATGAGCCTTCGTTCACGGCGGAGACATAGAGCGAACGCGCCTCGCGGCCAACTACCACCAGGCGGGAAATGTTGAGCCGCACCACCTGCGTGCCCACTGCCATGTGCTCCCGAATGGACTCGTCGCCCAGTTCCAGCATGGCGCCCAGGACGGCCCAGGTGCGGCGTCCGCGGCCCAGGTCCGCCAGCGTCCGCAGCGCGGCCCGCATCGATTCAGGGTTGGCGTTGTAGGCATCGTTGATGATGGTTACGCCGTCAGCCCGCTCGGTGCGTTCCATCCGCCAGCGGCTGGCGGCGGTCTGTGCGCTGAGGGATGCCGTGATCCGTTCCGCCGGGATGCCGGCGGCATAGGCCGCGCCGGCTGCCGCCAGGAGGTTGGTCACATGGTGCGCCCCGATCAGCCGGCTGCGGACCTGGTGCCCCGCGGCGTCGCCTGGGAAGAGAAGCTCGAACTCGGGATTGCCTGCCGCATTCGTCTCGACGTGGACGGCGCGCAGTCCGGCGGCCGGGACGTCATCTGCGGCCTGCGCGGAGAACCCCAGGACGTTCGCTTTGGTCCTGCTTGTCATGGCTGCGACGCGGCCGTCATCGAGGTTGAGCACGGCCGTCCCGCTGTCAGGGAGGGCTTCTACGAGTTCGCCCTTGGCAACGGCGATGTTGTCCACGCCGCCGAACTCCCCGGCATGGGCGGTACCGATGCCCAGGACCACCCCGATCTCGGGCTGGACCATGTCTGCGAGGTAGCGGATGTGTCCCACCCCGGTGGCGCCCATTTCGATCACGAGGTAACGGGTTCCGAAGCCGGCTTTGAATACCGTCAGCGGAACTCCCACTTCGCCGTTGTAGGAGCCTTGGGGCGAGACAGTATTGCCTTCCGCGGAAAGGATTCCGGCAAGGAGGTCCTTGGTGGTGGTTTTCCCGGCCGAACCGGTGATGCCGATAACCGTGAACTCCGAACCCTCGGCCTCGCGTCGGGCCCGGATCCGGCGCACGGATTCGGCGGCCAGAGCGCCCATGGCGAGGACCGCGTCTTCCACCACAATGGAGGGGTGGGGACTGCCGGAGTGATCGGCAGCGTCCCGTTCCACCAGGGCAAGGACAGCGCCGCGCCCGAAGGCCGCGCCGATGAAGTCGTGGCCGTCAGCAGTCTCGCCGGGCTTCGCCACGTAGAGGGACCCCTCTGTGGCTTCCCGGGAATCCGTGACCACTGTCGTGGGCGTGATGGTCGGATCGGCGGCAAGGCGGCCGTCTGTAATTTCGGCAATTTCCGCCGCAGTAAATGCAATCATCTCGGTCTAGGACTCTATCCGCTCGTCATTCAGAACGGTGAATCCGCGGGCTGTCAAGGCCTCGCGGAGCTCCACCCTGTCGTCGAGCGCCAGATTGACGCCTTTGACTTCCTGCCACACTTCATGGCCGCGGCCGGCCACCAGGATCGTGTCCTTCGCCTGCGCCATCTCCACAGCCTGCCTGATTGCCGTGTCGCGCGGAAATGACTCCAGGATGGTGCAGCCAAGGCCGGCGGTTTCCTTGGCCTCGTGCGCGCCCGCCAGGACGTCCGCGCGGATGGCCGCGGCGTCCTCGTCATGGGGGTCGTCGTCGCTGATAATCACCACATCCGCCAGCCGGGCGGCGATGGCACCCATGGCCGGCCGTTTGCCTTGGTCGCGCTGCCCTGTGGCTCCGAAGACCACAATCACCTTCGAGCCGGGTTCGGGTGAGCGCACTGCTTCCAGGGCCCGCTGCAGGGCGTCCGGGTTGTGGGCAAAGTCGACGACGGCGGCCGGGGCGGTGCAGACGAGCTGCATGCGCCCGGGGACGGCCACGGTGAACGGATCGGCCGAGTCGAGGGCTGACTGCAGCGTCTCAGGGTCGACTCCGCTAGCCAGTACCATGACGGTTGCGAGGGCGGCGTTGGAAACATTGAAGCTGCCCGGAAGCCCCGTGTGAACGCGGAGTTCCGTGCCGTCACGGTGCCGTAGCCGGAACTGCGTTCCCAGGCCCCGGGGCGCGGTGGCCGTGACAGCCCAGTCAGCACCGGATGCTGCGGGATCGATGCCCTGGGCTGTTGCCAGGGTGGTGACCGGAATACCGGCACCGGCAGCAAGGCGGCGGCCCCAATCGTCGTCCACGGTGACTACCGCCTGCTTGGCGCGGGGGCGCGTAAAGAGCTCCGCTTTGGTCTGGAAATATTCGTCCATGGTGCCGTGCAGGTCCAGATGGTCCTGGGTCAGGTTGGTGAACCCGGCGACGTCGAACTGCACACCGTCCACGCGGTGGAACGACACGGCGTGCGAGGAAACCTCCATGGAGGCGGCGTCCAGGCCACGCTCCCGCATCAGGGCCAGCAGTGCGTGGATGTCGGTGGACTCCGGTGTCGTCAGCAGGCTGGGAATGGGCTCACCGCCGGCCAGGATCTCGATGGTGCCGATCAGCCCGGTCTTGCGGCCCAGGGCCTGCAGCAGGGCGTTGATGAAATAGGTCGTGGTGGTCTTGCCGTTGGTGCCGGTGACGCCGAACAGTGCGGGCACAGCGCCGCCTACAGGCCGGCTCTGGTAGATCAGTGCCGCCAGCCCGCCCACCGCGCTTCGAGGCTTGTCAACCACGAGGACCGGCACGGGAGTGTCAGCGGACAGCGCAAGGAGCCTGGCGCCGTCGTCGTCCGTGACAACCGCAACAGCGCCCGCCGTGACGGCCTGCGACACGAAGTCCGCCCCGTGCCGGGCGGCGCCGGGGAGGGCAACGTAGAGGTCACCCGGCTGCACGGACCTGGAGTTCAGGGAGATCCCGGTGACCGGAATGGCGCTGGATGCCCCGGGAACGACGACGCCGACGGACTCGCCGATGATGCCCAGCGGAACCGCGGCAACGGCGGACGGCCGGAACCCGGAACCGGGAACCGCGCCTCTCGTTGCGTCGGTACTGTCTGGGGCATGGTGCTCTGACAAGTGGATCTCCGTTGGCGCTAGTGGATCACACCGGGCGTAGGGGAAGATCCCCTGATGCGTACGATGTTGTGGACGTGCTACTTGACGTATTGGGGCAGCCTGGCAGGCTCGCCTGTTGAGGGCGGAACGTTGTACGTCCGCAGCACCTGACTCATCACCGAGCGGAACACCGGACCGTTGGTGATTCCGTAGATGCTGCCTTTGGGGCGCTGCAGGACAACTTCAACAATAAACCGCGGATCGTCCATCGGCGCCATCCCCACCATGGAAGCGGTGTAGCCGCAGTATCCCGACTTGCCGTCGTCACACGGCGACTGGGATGTCCCGGTTTTAGCGCCGACGCGGTAGCCGTCGATTGCTGCTTCCTTGATCTGCCCCTCGGTCACGGCGCTCTCCAGGATGTCCCGGACCTGCTGTGCGGTTTCCTTGGACACGATCTGCCGGCTCTCCTTCGCCGGGACCTTTTCCTCAGTTCCGTCCGGGCTGATGTAGCTGTCGATCAGGCGGGGCTGGAGCATTACGCCGTTGTTGGCTATCGACTGGTAGGCCCGCACGGTCTGAAGCGTGGACTGCGAAACGCCCTGCCCGAACAGTACGGTGTACTCCTGCCGGCCGTCCCACTGGTCAGCAGGAGTGAGGATGCCGGTCGCTTCGGCAGGAATCCCGATGTCGGGGGCTTCGCCGATGCCGAACTTCTGCAGCCAGTCGTGGCGCTGTTCCTTGGTAAGCCGCTGGCCCGCCATCACCGTTCCGGTATTCATCGACCAGCCCAGGATCCCGGCCAAGGTCCGTTCCTCGGTCCCGTGATCGAACGAGTCGGTGAAGACCTGACCGTCCACCACATAGGACGACGGGATGGTGAACTTGTCCAGCGGGCTCGACTTGCCCTCCTCGATGACGGCGGCGGCCGTAATCATCTTCTCTACGGAGCCCGGTTCGTAGGCGGCCGTCACCGACCGTACACCGCGGTCCGTGGCGGCCACCTTGCCGGGGTCGTTGGGATCCGGTGCGTTGGTGTCTGCCATGGCGATGATATTGCCGGTCTTGATGTCCTGGACGATGATGACGCCCCACTCGGCGCTCAGCTTGTCCGACTGGTTCTGGATTGCCTGCTGGGCAAAATACTGGAGGTCGGAATTGAGCGTGAGCCGGATGTCCTTGCCGTCGACGGCGGGCGTCAGTTCATCCACGCCGACAGGGATGCGCAGGCCATCGGCGCCGATTTCGAAAAGCCGCTTGCCGGGAGTCCCCTTGAGGACTTCGTCCTGGGTCTGCTCCAGCCCCGCCTGGCCGGTTGTTCCGTCCTGCAGGAATCCGACGATCCCGCCGGCAACAGAGCCGTTCGGGTAAACGCGCTTGCTAGTGCCGACGGTGACTATTCCCGGGATCTGGAGCTGGGAGATCCGGTCCTCCATATCGGGCTTGAGATCCTTCGCCACGATGTAATAGGGCTTCTCCCCCGTCAGGGCCTCTTTGACGTCCGCTGGATCCTGCCCCAGCACGGCGGCCAGCTCCTCGATGCCCTTGTCCCTGGAAACGGTAACGAGCTCTTCCTTGTCGCCGACTGTGTCCAGGCGCTTGAAGGACTCTGTCTTCGTGTTGACGCGCTGGTCCACCACCACGTTGTAGCGGATGACGCTGTTGGCGAGGACGGTTCCGTTCGCGTCCAGGATGCTGCCGCGTTCGGCGGGGAGCTCGATCGGGGTGAGGCGGTTGTTCAAGGCGGCCTCAGCCATTCCGCCGATGTCCAGTCCCTGGACCATAAACAGTTTGCCGCCGACCACCAGCAGCAGCGCAAGCATCATGCCCAAGCCGAGGCGGAGCCTCCTGGTGGCGTTCGGCACTTTTGCGATTGTCTTCTTGCCGGTGCTCTGCGCCACGGTGAGTCCTTGCTGCTTGCTTACTGGTGGTCAGTCCTGTCAGTTACTGCCCGGCGTCTTCTGCTTTGGTGCCGGAACGGATCCTCCGTGGAGATCAGCCGCGGGCTTCGCGGCGGCGGGCGGCTTCGCGGCAGCCTGGGCAGCCGCTGCGGCCTGTGCGGCCTGTGCGGCCTGTGCCGCAGCCGGAGCTGCGGCGTCCGCCGGCTTGCGGACGGCCAGCGGCTCCTTGGTGGTGGCTGGCGGAACCACCGTCAGCTGCCCGGCGACTGCCGGCGCTGCAAGGATGGAACCGGGCTTGTCACCCTTAACAGCTGGTTTAGGGCTGCCGCTGACGGTAAGAGTGGAAAGGTCGATCTGCCCCTTGCCGGCGGAAGCCACCATTCCCAGTTCCGTGGCCTTGGCAGCCAGGTTCTGGGGAGCATCGAAATTCTGGACCTGCTGTGTCAGGTCCTGGTTCTGCTTCGTCAGCGTGGTCTGGTCGCTCCTGAGTTGCACCAGCTGGTACTGCGCTGTGGAAACGGAGATGTTCAGCACCAGGACCGCCATGAGCGCGACAGCCAGCAGTGCGAAGCACAGCACCACAAAAGGGGCCCTGCGCTTGCGCGGTGTCGAGCGGACCACGGAGAGCGGGGTCCGCAGCTTCCGCTCGGATCCGCCGGAGGGCTTAAGTCCCGTGAGGGCTCGGGCCGCCGTGCCGGACACGACTGGGAAGTTCTTGGCAGCGGCGGTGCTCATGCGGCCCTCCTGGCTCTGATTCGTTCAACTGCGCGCAGCCGCGCGGACGCTGCGCGTGGGTTCTCGGCGATTTCATCGGCGGTGGGCACTTCGGTGCCCTTAGTCAGGGTTTTGAGTTCGGGCTTGTGTTCTTCCAGTTCCACCGGGAACCCCAGCGGCGCGGAGGACTTGGATCCGGTCTGGAAGACCTTCTTGACGATTTTGTCCTCCAGCGAGTGGTAGGACATGACCACAACGCGGCCCCCCATCGCGAGGGCGTCCACAGCGGCAGGCACCGCACGTTCCAGGACGTCGAGTTCCTCGTTGACTTCGATCCGCAGTGCCTGGAAGGTCCGTTTGGCCGGGTGGCCGCCGGTCTTCGCTGCCCCTGCCGGAACCACCGCACGGATGGTGTCAACGAGTTCCCCTGTGGTGGCGAACGGCTTGGCTGCACGCGCGGCCACGATGCGGTTGGCGATCCGGCCGGCGAACTTTTCCTCACCCCATTTGCGGATGATCCGGACCAGGTCCTCTTCGCTGTAGTTGTTCACGACGTCCGCGGCCGTCTGGCCCCGGCTCGTGTCCATGCGCATATCCAGGGGCGCATCAAAAGAATAGGCAAAACCGCGATCGCGCTCATCCAGCTGCAGGGAGGATACGCCAAGGTCCATCAGGACGCCGTGGACTTCCTCGACGCCAAGGTCCCGGAGGACGTCCGGGATTTCGTCGTAGACGGCATGGACCAGGTCGGTGCGGTTTTCGAAGGGCTTCAGACGCTCGCCGGCCAGGGCCAGCGCTTCTTCGTCGCGGTCGATTCCGATGAGGTGAAGGTCCGGAAACCGCTGGAGCAGGGCTTCG
This sequence comes from Arthrobacter sp. GW460-12-1-14-TSB2, assembly GCF_059423525.1. Taxonomy (NCBI): domain Bacteria; kingdom Bacillati; phylum Actinomycetota; class Actinomycetes; order Micrococcales; family Micrococcaceae; genus Arthrobacter; species Arthrobacter sp. GW460-12-1-14-TSB2. The sequence goes on along the minus strand of NZ_JBWKYC010000002.1, from coordinate 55,725 downwards.
GAGTGACCGCCCATTCCCAGGGTTGCGTCGATGACCACCGGCGTCTCGCCCCGGTGGCGGGCCGCCTCGATGCCAGGGGCCAACAAATTGATGCACCGGTCCTTGAGGACCGGTACATGGCGTTCGGACGTGGGTTTTGGCTGGTTGGGATCGCTCATACCTTCGTCCTTTCGTGCCGCTGTTTGCCTAGGTGGGCCTGGCTGGTCCTCGGTGCGCTTCTTAAGCCAGATCCCCATCCGCGCCTAACCCAACGTCCGCCTGGCTCCGGGGAAGTGAGCCAGGACAACGTTCGGATGGGCGGCTGGAGATCTCGTTCAAGAAACGCTGCCGTCGTCGCTTCCGGGCCTCAGAAGATTCCCGGGATGGCGTCGTCGGTTTCAGAGAAGGAGGTTTCCTTCTCTGCCAGGTACTCGTTCCAGGCCTGGGCATCCCAGATCTCCGCTCGGGAACCGGCGCCGATAACGGCGAGCTCCCTGCCAAGACCTGCATATGCCCGGAGTGCGGGAGGAATAGTCACGCGCCCCTGCTTGTCAGGTACCTCGTCCGAGGCTCCAGAGAGGAAAACCCGGATGTAGTCACGAGTCTGCTTGGAGGAGATGGGCGCCTCCCGCATTTGCTCGTGAATCCGTTCGAATTCCCGCTCACTGAAGACGTAGATGCAGCGCTCCTGGCCCCTTGTGAGAACCAGTCCGCTGGCAAGTTCCTCACGGAACTTCGCTGGGAGGATGATCCGCCCCTTTTCGTCCAAACGCGGCGAGTGAGTGCCAAGAAACATGGCCACCCGCCTGTCTGTCGTTAGGAGCTGCACGTCCCCTGTGCTGCCACTACCCTCTTACCTGCTCCACTTTACTCCACATCGCTCCACAGTCAACGCGACACGGAAGATTCGTCCCGGGTTTGGACAAATCCAATCCCGCAAATCCGGGGTTTCGGGCGGGTGGTGGAAAGTGGAGGGATAACGGCGTCTAAAGGGCCGCGAGGGACCGTACGACGGCGGACGGTACGGACAGGACGGCTTCGCGCCCACGATTGCCGGCCGTTAAATGCAAAAGACCCGCCGGGGCGGGTCTTTTGCAGGTCTGCCAGGGGCAGGTGGTGCGAAGTGGAGCGTTAGCTTACGCTGTCGCGGTCGAGCTACTGCTGCTCGCCCCGGCGTCGTTCGTCCCAGCGTTCTTCAAGGCCGCTCATGAACGAACTGCGCCCCTTGCCGGCTTTCTTGCCACCGGTCGATTTCGCTTTGCCGGCGGCGGAACTGCGCATCGTTGCGAAATAGACTCCGGCTCCCATCACGATGAATCCGAGGACACCAACAAAAATGCTCTGAAGTGATACGCCCACCAGCAGGAGGAGGACGCCGGCCAGTGTGGCCAGCACGCCGATCACGATGTGGCGCGTGGACCAGTTACGGCCCGGATCCGATCCCATTGAATTGGCAAACTTCGGATCGTCCTCGTGCAGCTGCTTCTCCAACTGCTCGAGCAACTTCTGTTCGTGCTCCGAGAGCGGCATCACGACCTCCTTAAGTCGGCCAACGTCGGGACCTGCTCTGGCCCCCGTGTTGTCAATCCACTAACGTCCGGCGTGCGCAGGAGGTTCCCGGCCACCGTACAACGAAAGGCCGGGTTCCACGCATTCGCACGGCGGACCTATTCAGCAGGCTGTCCAGGGCTTACTTCTTAGGTATGTCCAGACGTTCGAAATCTATGTATATCTAAGGATAGTTTGTTGCGCCCTGTTCTGAAAGACACTCCCGGCGCGGCGGGACGGGTCACCCTCCGGGCGTGTGCGGGTCCATCAGGCGGGCTGGAAGCACCGATTTCGAGCCGAACTTAGCCGCCACCTTGTCCAGGGCCTGTTCCGCAGCCCGCCAGTTGTCGTCGCGGCGGTCAAAGCTCAGCTGCAGCGAAGTCTGGGCAGCATCTTCAAGCTGCTCAGCCCTGACACCGACGAGGCGTACCGTCATGGCCCGCGGACCGAGCGATTCAAGGAGCTGAACGGCCACCGCGTAGATCAGCTGGGCACTGTCGACCGGAGCGTGCACTGTCCGGCTGCGCGTGATGGTGGAGAAATCGGTGTAGCGCAGCTTAAGGGAGATGGTCCTCGCCACCATCCCCGTGCTTCGGAGCCGCTCGGCGGTCCGGTGCGACAGGCGCAGCAGTTCACGGTGCAGGAGGGCGTCGTCGGCTGTATCCACGGCGAACGTTTCCTCGGCGCCGATGCTCTTCTCGAGTCGGACCGGAGTTACGGGACGGGGATCAATCCCCCACGACAGCCGGTAGACGTGCTCCCCTGACACCCCAAGCAGCTTCTTTAGTGCTGACGGCGGCGTTGCAGCGACATCGGCCACGGTCCGGATTCCCATGCGGGCCAGCACCTCGCCCGTCTTCGCCCCGACGCCCCACAGTGCGTTGACCGGAAGGCTGTGCAGGTACGCAACCGTTTCATCCGGCCCGATCAGCAGGAGCCCGTCCGGCTTACAGCGGGTAGAGGCTATCTTGGCCACAAATTTGCTGGCCGCAATGCCGACGGACGCCGTGATGCCGAGTTCCTCATGCACGCGCCGACGGATAATCCCGCCGATCTCGCGCGGACTCCCCAGCCTCCGGATTGCTCCGCCGACGTCAAGGAAGGCCTCGTCGACGCTCAGCGGCTCCACCAGCTCCGTGATCGACCCGAAGATGGCCATGAGCTGGGCGGACACCTCGTAGTAGAGCTTGTGCCGTGGCTCGATAACGACTGCCGAGGGGCACATGCGCGCCGCCATTGCCATGGGCATCGCGGACTTGACCCCGAATTTCCGGGCCTCATAGGACGCTGACAGCACCACCGAACGCTCCGCCGGGTAACCCACTATCACGGGTTTGCCGCGAAGTTCCGGCCGGGTACGGAGCTCAACGGAGACGAAGAAAGCGTCCATGTCCACATGCATGATGCTGCTTCGCCGGAGCTCCCGGAGGGTCGCTTCGAGCTGCTGTTTATCCTGTTCCGACCCCACGTCTTCAATCCTATGCCGTGGTACTGACTAAACTGGAGGCTGCATCCGGCGTCAACACCAGGAGGAATGTCCCTGTGAAGGTAATTGGAAAGCTCAAGCCTGCGGGCTGCGCCGTGATTGTGGCCGGAGCGGTGCTGGCCCTGGCGGCGTGCACCCCGGCCAATCCCGGCGCTACGGCCACCGGGACTGCCAGCGCTTCAGCTTCCGTCACCGGACAGGCATCCACCACGGCCCCCGCGAGCCCCACAGCCTCGCCCGGAACCACCGCCGCCGTCGGCGCGCTGGTGGCCGGCTTCCCCGAGAAACTGCTGCCCGTGATGCCGGGGGCAAAGGTCGTGTCCAGCAGCTTCGACAAGACGACCACTCCGGCAACAGCGGCATTGGTGGGAAACATCACCTCGCCGGCTGCCGCCGTCGTGGCTTTCTACACCAAAGAGCTGGAAGCCCAGGGCTTCAAAGCAGTGCCCGGCGAGAACGTGGGCGCGGTCGCGTCCAAGGATTTCCTCCGCGGTGACAACGAAACCGTGAACATCGCCGTGGTGGAAACCGGCGGGATCTCCACGTTCACCATCGGCGCCAACGTCGCAGCCGAGTCCGCGAAGTGACGGTCGCGGAGCAGCTGCGCCTGGAGCAGACGGCCTACGTAGCCGCTGTCGCCGGCAAGCTCAATGATTTCCTGGCGACCCGCCAGTCCGTGATGTCCGCCATTTCCCAGGACATCGACCCGCTGATGGGATCCATTTCCAACCTGGTCACCGGCGGCAAGCGGCTGCGTGCGCTGATGTGCTACTGGGGGTGGCGCGGCGCAGGCGGGGATGCGGCTGCCACCGAGGTGGTCACTGCCGGATCGGCACTGGAGCTCTTCCAGGCGGCGGCGCTGATTCACGACGACATCATCGACCGCTCGGATACTCGGCGCGGAGGACCCAGCGTCCACCGCCGCTTCAGCCAGCTGCATGAAGACCAGGGCTGGGCCCTGGACAGCGAGCGCTTCGGCCATGCCGCAGCCATCCTGACCGGCGACCTGTGCCTCTCGTTCAGCGAGGAAACGTTCACGGACATCGGCCAGGCGGCAGCATCGGGCAGCCAGGCCCGGCTGATCTTCAACCTGATGAGGGCCGAAGTGATGGCCGGGCAGTACCTGGACATCCTGGAAGAAGTCGCAGGTCCCATGCGCGACCGGGCCGGCGCGGTCAGCCGGGCCCAGTCAATAATCCGGTTCAAGTCGGCGAAGTATTCCACGGAGCACCCGCTCGCGCTCGGCGGCGCCCTGGCCGGCGCTTCCGATGAACTGCTCCGCGGCTACTCAGCGTTCGCGCTGCCGCTGGGCGAAGCCTTCCAGCTCCGGGACGACGTGCTGGGAGTGTTCGGCGATCCCGTGACCACCGGGAAGCCGGCGGGCGATGACCTCAGGGAGGGCAAGAGGACGGTCCTGGTTGCCTTCGCCCTCGACCAGGCGTCGCCGGAGGAATCCCGCTTCCTCGACGCAAAGCTCGGAAGCCCGGACCTGTCCGACGATGATGTGGAGGAGATACGCCGCATCATCGTGGACTGCGGTGCGCTCCAGGCCACCGAAGTCCTGATTGAGGAATTCGGCCGCGCCGCCTTTAATGAACTGGACATGCTCCCACTGGAAGACCTGCCAAAGACGGCCCTGCGGAAACTCGCCGAGGCAACCGTCAGCCGCGCCTCCTGACTTGGGGGCGCGGCCACCGCGCGTGGAATAACCGCGCGGTGCTACCGGGCAGTGCTACCGGGTGAGGACTACCAGGCGAGGGACTGTGCCCTACGGCGGATCTCCGTCTTCCGGCCTTCACGCAATGCGTCAATAGGGCGGCCCCGCAGTGATTCATCCGGCGTGAAAAGCCACGTGATGAGTTCCTCGTCGGAATACCCTGCATCCGACAGGACCACGATGGTCCCCTTAAGGCTCTCGACCGGATGGCCGTCCTGCATAAAGCCGGCGGGCACCGACCTGATGCGACGTTCACCGACCCTCAGCGCCACCAGTGCTTTTTCGTCCAGCAAACCGTGGACCTTAGTAATGGAAACGTTCATCATTTCTGCAACGTCGGGCAGGGGCAGCCATTCGCCTACAAGGCTTTCTACAGTACTCACGGATCAAGATTGCCACGCGGTGCACTGTTGCGCCTAGTCAGCCCAATGAGGCGGGCCGATGGCGTAAATCGACACTCCGAAAAAAGGCATATAAGAGATGCCATACATTTCTTGTGCTAATCGGCAATTCGTGAGAGATTCACATAGATCACATTTGCATCAACGCTAACTTTAGTAACACTAGTACCATTCGTAACAACGGCCTGACCGACAGCATTCGCCGCTGAGAAGAGGATCATTCCCATGACGACGCCCCGATCGCCAAAGCAACACCCCAGGCCGAGCCTGCCTATGATTGCGGCGACCACGGCCGCTCTCCCGGCCGTCGTCCTGTCCTCGCTCGCCATCGCCCAGCCGGCGGCGGCGGAATCTCGTCCGCGGGCTGTTCCTGCCACCCTGGCGGCCGCCATGCAGGCCCAGGAAGCCGCGCTCAAGTCGGGCCTCATTCCGGCGGCATCGGTCTCCACGTCCATTCCCGCTTCCCTTCGGCCCGCCCAGCCTTCCGCTCCGGCCGAGTACACCATTGCGCGTGGTGACACCATCAGCGGCATTGCCGGCCGCTACGGCCTCGATACGAATGCCATCCTGAAGCTGAACAACCTGCAGCCCAACACCATCATTTACCCGGGACAGAAGATCAAACTGACCGGGTCCGCGCCGGCCCCTTCCGCCCCCGCGGCGAAGCCCGAGGCTCCAGCGCCCGCCACTTCCGGCGGCAGTGTCTACACCGTAAAGTCCGGTGACACCCTGGGAGCCATCGCCGCACGCCACGGCGTGAAGCTGTCCGAGGTGTTGAGCTGGAACGGCCTCAACATGAATTCCATCATTTACCCGGGCCAGCAGATCAAGATCGGCGGCGGCCAGTCCTCCGCCCCGGCTCCGGCCCCCGCGGCCACGCCGGCGCCTGCTCCGGCTCCCGCCCCCAGCTCCGGCTCCTACACGGTGAAGTCCGGCGACACGTTGTCCGCCATCGCCGCAAAGCACGGCGTCAAGCTCTCAGACATCCTGTCGGCGAACAAGCTGACCATGTCCAGCGTTATCTACCCGGGCAACAAGCTGGTCATCCCCGGCGCCTCCATCCAGCCGGCTGCGAGCGTCACTCCCCTGGTGCCGAGCTCATTCCTCGGTTTTACCTACCCCGACGCCGTGGTGTCGTCCGCCAACCAGAACAAGGCCCTGCTCAACGCCTCTCCCGTTCCCACCCGGGAACAGATGAAGTCGATCGTCGCTGATACGGCACGTCGGATGGGGGTGGATCCCTCCCTTGCCCTCGCCTTCGCCTACCAGGAGTCCGGCTTCAACCAGCGCGCGGTCTCGCCGGCCAACGCCATCGGCACGATGCAGGTCATCCCGACGTCGGGCGAATGGGCCTCCGACCTTGTGGGCCGCAAGCTGAACCTGCTCGATCCCTATGACAACGCAACGGCAGGCGTAGCCATCATCCGCCAGCTGATCCGCACGAGCAAGGACCTGGACCACGCCATCGCCGGCTACTACCAGGGCCAGTACTCCGTCAGCAAGAACGGCATGTTCGACGACACCAAGGCCTACGTTGCAGCCATCAAGGCGCACCAGAAGAACTTCAGCTAGAACCATAACGGCACCGCAAAGGCAAGTGCCGCGAGGGTAACGATACGGGTCCGGATTGCATGTCGATTCGGGCCCGTTTCCGTGTAGCACTTAGGATCGTAGGGTGCAGGAAAAAGTGTCGGACTCCCTCGTTGGAACCCTGGTGGATAACCGTTACCGGGTTCAGTCCAGGGTGGCGCGCGGCGGAATGTCCACCGTCTACCTGGCCACGGACCAGCGTCTGGAGCGCGACGTCGCACTCAAGGTCCTCCATCCGCACCTCGTCAATGACGGAAACTTCCTGGACAGGCTGGGCCGGGAGGCAAAAGCCGCGGCCAAGCTGTCCCACGCCCATGTGGTGGGCGTCCTGGACCAGGGCAGCGACGGCCACACGGCCTACCTGGTCATGGAGTACATCAAGGGCCACACTCTCCGGGACGTCATCAAGGAGAAGGGTGCATTGTCTCCGCGGCTAGCCCTGGCGTTGATCGACCCCGTAGTGGAAGGCCTGGGAGCGGCGCACGCCGCAGGGCTGATCCACCGGGACATCAAGCCCGAAAACGTCCTGATCGCCGATGACGGCCGAATCAAGTTGGGCGACTTCGGACTGGCCCGGGCCGTCACCACGTCAACGAGCACCGGCGCGCTGATCGGCACTGTGGCCTACCTGTCCCCGGAGCTCGTGCTCGGCAGGCAGGCGGACGCCCGCAGCGACATCTACTCGGTGGGCATCATGCTGTACGAAATGATCACCGGCAAGCAGCCGTTCGACGGCGAAGTCCCCATCCAGGTGGCCTATCAGCACGTGAACTCCTCCGTCCAGGCCCCCTCGGCTGCCGTGCCGGGGCTGGCTGCCGAAGTGGACGAGCTGGTGCAGTGGTGCACGGCACGCGACCCTGAACAGCGTCCGGTGGACGGCAATGCGCTGCTGTCGGAGCTCAGGCACATCCGGACCAACCTGACCGACGCGGAACTGGATCTCCAGCCGCCGGGGG
>NZ_JBWKYC010000002.1:0-48022 GCF_059423525.1 Arthrobacter sp. GW460-12-1-14-TSB2 | reverse complement strand
CCCCGCCGTCGCCCATTCTCCGGCCGGGCTGCGCCCTCCCGCCTACCCGCCCTCCGGTCGACCCGCCGCGGTCCGGCCCACGGAGCGCCAGGACCACACGGAGGTCCTGTCCGCCGGGCAGCATCCAACGGAAATCATCACCCGCCAAAGCAATCCCACCACGGTACTGTCGGCTTCGCCCGGGCGCACGGGCCAGTTCGGCGCGCTGGCGGCCCCGCCGGACGCGGAATCCGACTTCGGGGAGGCAGACGGGGACGGACCGGACGGCGCCGCTCCCCTGAGTAAGCGGGCGCAGCGCAAGCAGGACCGCGATGCCGCCAAGGCACAGTCGAAGGCGGCGTCAACTCCGGTCCGGTCCCTTCGCGAAGGTAACCCGCGGCGTCGCGGCGTCCTCTGGATCATCATCCTGGTCATCGCTGCATTGCTCGCAACGGGCGCCGGCTGGTTCTTCGGCATGGGACCCGGCTCCCCCGGAACCATTCCGCGGGTATCGAACAAGACCGTGGCCGAGGCCCAGCAGCTGCTTGGCACTGCTGGATTCCAGTCCACCACGAAGGATGTTTTCGACGACGATATCCGGGCCGGGCTCGTCGTCGGCACCGAACCTGAGGCAGGGCGGGAAATCCGCAAGTTCCAGTTGGTGTCGCTTTTCGTGTCCAAAGGCCCCCAACTCTTTCCGCTGCCCGGAATGAGCGGCAAGTCATTGGATGAAGCTAAGACCCAACTCAACGGGGCCGAGATGGCCTTGGGCACTGTCACGGAGACCTACAGCGAGACCGAGCCGGCGGGAACGGTCCTCGCCCAGGATCCGGCGGCGGGAACCCCCGCCCGACGCGGCACACCCGTCAGCCTCACTGTCTCGAAGGGGCCGGAGCCCATTCCCGTTCCGGACGTGCGCGGGCAGGAACAGGGCGCAGCGGTCAAGGCGCTCGAAGCCGCGGGGCTAAAGGCCGTAATCTCCCCCGGAACAGTCAACGACAAGAAGGTCCCCAAGGGCGCCGTCGTGGCCCAGGACCCGTCCTCCGGCACCCTGACCCGGGGCGACACCGTCACCCTTACGGTGTCCAAGGGACCCAAACTCGTGGATGTGCCGAGCTACATCGGCAAGCAAGCCAATGATGCCCGCAAGGCGCTGGAAAAGCTCGGCTTCGAGGTCCGGGTAAACAACATCCTGGGCGGCTTCTTTGGAACGGTACGCGACCAGGATCCGGTGGACACGCAGGTGCCCGAAGGTTCACTCGTCACCCTCACCGTCGTCTGACCGGAACCCTACGCAAAAAAGCTCCGCCCGGCTGGTTCCAGCCGGGCGGAGCTTTGTGGTCAATCATCGCAGCGGATCAGCGCGTCGAACCGGGGTCAGGGGCGCTTGGAAAGGGCTCCTGCGACGAGGAAGGCCATCTCCAGGGACTGCATGTGGTTCAGGCGCGGGTCGCAGACCGATTCGTAGCGGTCCAGGAAAGCTTCCTGGTCGATCGGGTCGGCACCGCCGAGGCACTCCGCGACGTCGTCACCGGTCATCTCAACGTGCAGGCCGCCCGGAATGGTGCCCAGCGAGTGGTGGACTTCGAAGAAGCCGCGCACTTCGTCGATGACGTCGTCGAAGTTCCTCGTCTTGTAGCCGTTGGGCGACGTGACCGTGTTCCCGTGCATGGGATCGGTGACCCAGAGGACCTGCGCGCCGGACGCCGTGACCTTCTCAACGATGGCGGGCAGCTTCTCGCGGATGTTGCCAGCGCCCATCCGGGTGATGAAGGTCAGCCTGCCGGGTTCGCGGTCCGGATCCAGCTTGTCGATGAGCCGCAGGGCGTCGTCGCCGGAGGTCTTGGGCCCCAGCTTGACGCCGATCGGGTTGCGGACCCGGGACAGGAAATCGACGTGGGCGTGGTCCAGTTCGCGGGTGCGTTCGCCGATCCAGAGGAAATGGGCGGACGTGTCGTACGGAAGTCCGGTGCGGGAATCGATGCGGGTCAGTGCGCGCTCGTAGTCGAGCAGCAGCGCCTCGTGGCTCGCGAAGAATTCGACCCGTTTCAGGGCCTCGAAGTCCGCGCCGCAGGAAGCCATGAACTTGATGGCCCGGTCAATGTCGCGTGCCAGCGACTCGTAGCGGGCGTGGGCCGGGTTCTCTGTGAAGCCCTTGTTCCAGTGGTGGACCAGGCGCAGGTCAGCGAAGCCGCCCTGCGTGAATGCCCGGATGAGGTTCAGCGTGGAAGCCGACGTGTGGTAGGCCTTCAGCATCCGGCCGGCATCGTGGCCCCGGGATTCCGGCGTGAAATCGTAGCCGTTGACAATGTCGCCCCGGTACGCCGGGAGGGTGACGCCGTCGCGCGTTTCATCGTTGGAGGATCGCGGCTTGGCGAACTGTCCGGCCATCCGGCCCATTTTGATGACGGGCATGGCCGCGCCATAGGTGAGGACGACCGCCATCTGCAGGATGGTTTTGACCCTTGCGCTGATCTTGTCCGCCGTGGCGGCCTCGAATGTTTCGGCGCAGTCCCCGCCCTGGAGCAGGAACGCCTTGCCCTGCGCGGCAGCGGCCAGTCGTTCGCGGAGGATGTCCACTTCGCCCGCGAAGACGAGCGGCGGAAGGACGGAAAGTTCCTTCACGGATGCGTCAAAGACCTCTTTGTTTTGCCAGCTGGGCTGCTGGGAAACCGGCAGGTCCCGCCAGTGGTCCAGTCCCGGATAGTTGGCGGCGCCGCTCTGGGCGGTACTGGTCAGCAGGGAGGCAGGTTTTGCAGATAGCTCAGTCACACTACAAGACTAGTTCCCGGATCGGGGTTTCCGCACCGCAACCGTCATTCGACCCGATCCGCCGTCACAGAACCGGCGTCACGCTTTGTCGGGTTCCGCGGGACCGGTGCCGCCGCCGGAGCCGTTTGAGCCGTCAGTGCCGTTAGTGCCGTTAGTGCCGTCCGCAGGTTTTCCCGCCAGCCGCAGTTTGACCACTGCCGCGTATTCGTCCACATACTCCTGCCCGGACAGGCGCATGAGTTCGTACATGATTTCGTCGGTCACGGAACGCTGGATCAGGCGGTCCTCCTCCATGCCGTAATAGCGGCTGAAGTCCAGTGGTTCGCCGAAGATCATGCCGATGCGCCTGATGTTCGGCATCCGCTTACCGATCGGCTGGACCTTGTCCGTGCCGATCATGGCGACGGGAATCACGGGAACCCTGGCCTGCAGGGCAAGTTTTGCCACACCGACTTTGCCGCGGTACAGCCGTGAATCCGGGCTGCGGGTTCCCTCGGGATAAATACCCAGCAACGAACCGTGCGAGAGGACGTCCATTCCGGCGTTGAGCGAAGCTGCCGACGCCGCTCCGCCCGAACGGTCCATGGGCAGCTGGTTGGTCAGCCGGAAGAAGAGTGCAGTCAGCCTGCCCTTGAGGCCCGTACCGGTGAAGTATTCCGACTTCGCCAGGAACACCACGGGACGCGGAACCATCAGCGGCATAAAGATGGAGTCGGAAAACGACAGATGGTTGGAAGCCAGGATGGCTGCGCCTTCGGCCGGGACGTTGTCCAGCCCCTTGACCCAGGGCCGGAACAGGAGCTTCAGCACCGGTCCCAGGACGAACGTCTTCATGAACCAATAAAACACGTGGTGTACCTCTCCGGAAGGCGTCTCGCCGCCCCTTCGTCGGGCCCGGCCAGGACTTCAATGCAACCCTACTCTAGTGAGATTTGTGGTGAATGGTGACACGATGGGCACATGAGAGAAAGCAGCAAACCGACTGTGCCTGCCGCTTTCAGCTACCCCGGCCACGGAAGCAATGCCCGGATCGGCGTCGCCATTTGCCACGGCTTCACGGGAAGTCCCCTCAGCGTCATGCCGTGGGCCCTGCACCTGGCCGAGCAGGGGTTCGCCGTCTCCGTCCCGCTCCTGCCCGGCCATGGGACTGACTGGCGCGAGCTGGCCCGCTCGGGCTGGCGGGACTGGGCCGGCGCCTTCGAAGCCGCCTACCTTGAGCTCGCCGGCCGGACCGACACCTGCTACGTCGCCGGGCTGTCCATGGGCGGCGCCGTCGCCCTGCGCACGGCGTCCCGTCATCGCGTTGCCGGCGTGGCCGTGGTCAATCCCGGGCTCAGCTTCTACGACCGTAGAGTCCGGATTATCGGCATCCTGAAGTACTTCCAACGGACCACACTGCCGATTGTGGAGGCCAACCCCACCGCGGCCACCACTGAAGACGGCGACTATTCGCAGACGCCGCTGGCCGCCGTCCACCAACTGAAAAAGCTGTTTGCCGCTGCCCGCCGCGGGCTGCCCCGGGTGACGGCGCCGGTCCTGGTTTTCAAATCGGACACCGACGACGTCGTACCGCCATCGTCCCTTGAGCTGATCCGGCGGCGGCTGGGATCGGCCACGCTTCGCGTGGTCCCTCTGCCCCATAGCGGCCACGTGGCCACCCTGGACAACGACGCCCCCGTGATTTTCCAGAATTCGTCCGCTTTCTTCCATGAGCACGCGCAGCACCACGTACCCTCGGAGACACCATGAGCATCGCCGCCGACCACAGCCCCCTGAGCTCCCCCTTTACCGGAGACGGCCCCTCGATCGGCGTTGCCGTGTCCCACGGCTTCACCGGAAGCCCGCATGGTGTGCGGGCTTGGGCCCAGTCCCTGGCCGACGCCGGCTTTGCCGTGAGGATGCCGCTTCTGCCGGGGCACGGGACCAGCTGGCAGGAACTTGCCAGGACCCGCTGGCAGCAGTGGTATTCCGCCTACGACTCCGCCTACCTGGAGCTTGAGGCCGAATGCGACCACGTGTTCACGGCGGGCCTGTCCATGGGAGGGGCACTCGCCCTGAGAGTGGCGGCGCAGCGTCCGGTGGCGGGTGCCATCGTGGTCAATCCCGGCCTGGTCATTGACGATCCCCGGGCGCCGCTGGCCGGCGTCCTGAAGCTGGTCATGAAAAGCACGCCCGCCATCGCGAACGACATCCTCAAGCCGGACACGGACGAGGGCGCCTACCCGCGGACACCGGTGGCGGCTGCCCACGAACTGAACAAACTGTTCAAGGACACACGGCGGCTGCTGCCCCGCATCACTGCACCGGTTCGGGTGTTCCGTTCCACGGTGGACCACGTCGTGTCGGATTCGAGCATCGTGGCGCTGCGCCGCGGCCTCACCCATGCCACGCTTCAGCTGAGCGCCCTGGGCAACAGCTACCACGTGGCCACACTGGACAACGATGCCGAAGAGATTTTCAGCGGGACCGCGGACTTTATCCGCGCCGTGGTTCCGGGAGACGTGGACTCGTCCCCCGCTAGCCGTGAAGGACATGGCCGATGACCCGATCCGACTCCAATTCCTCTGACCAGAGCGCGAACCAGGACGACGCCGTATGGCTCGACCTGGTCGCCCGGCTCGAGGGCAGCGACACTGCGGCTGCTGACAGCACCGTTGATGCCGGGGAGGGCAACCAACCAGCCAAGCGGCCCTTCCGCGACTTCGATCCGCTGGGGCTGTCCGGCGCCGCGCCGACGGAGCCCTCGGCGTCCGAACGCCAGGCCGCCGTCAGCCAACCGCACCTGGGGGCGGACCACGCCGGTACAGCTGACACGGACGCAACCGGCGGGCCGCGGGATTACGACGCCGACGACGACGAACCGTTCGTACCGGAGGAACCGCCGAGCCTGGCCGGCACGGATCCCCTGACCATGCTCGCCTGGTTGGGTGCCGTGGGCGGTCCCGTCGCCCTGGTGCTGGCCGCCATGTTCTGGCGGTCCGCGCCGCTGATGGCCATTTTGGGAATCGTTGCCGCATTCGTCGTCTCAGTGATCTACCTGATCATGCAGCTGCCGCAGGAAAAGGATGAGCACGACGACGGCGCCCGGGTTTAGTGCCTCAGGCTTAGCCTGCCGATTTCCCGGTTAGCCGTGCATCCTGCTGCTGACCCGTGACAGGTCCGCGGCGCCGATCAGCCCGGCGTTGGGTCCCAGCGCGGCCAGTGCGATTTCCGCTGCCGGCCGGAACCCGCGCCCGGTCAGGTTCCGGGCAAAGGCCTTGCGTGCCGGCGCCACCAGCAGCTCGCCGGCATCGCAGAGGCCTCCGCCGATCACGAACTTCCCGGGGTCAAGCGCGGCAGCCAGGTTGGCGAGCCCCAGTCCCAGCCACTCCCCGACGTCTTCCAGGAGTTCCCTGGACGTAGGGTCGCCCGCCTTGGCCAGCTCCGTCACGATGACTCCGGTGATCCGGTCAACCTCTCCGTCCACGGCCTTGAGGAGTTCCTGCGCTACGGGTGAATTGGCGGCAGCCAGCTCGCGGGCTTCGCGGCCCAGGGCATTTCCGGAGGCGTACTGCTCCCAGCAACCGCGGTTTCCGCACTCGCACCGGTGGCCGCCGGGCATGATGATCTGGTGGCCGAATTCGCCGGCAACGCCGAAGCGTCCGCGTTCCACCCGGCCGTCCATCACCATGGCCCCGCCGATCCCGGTGCCGAGGGTGATGCAGACGAGCCTGTTTTGTCCCTGCCCGGCACCAAAGCGCCATTCGGCCCAGGCCGCGGCATCGGCGTCGTTGGTCAGCAGGACCGGCCGGCGCAGCAGGCGCTGGAGGTTGTCCCGCAGCGGTTCGTTGCGCCAGGCCAGGTGGGGGCTGAACAGCACTGTCCCGCCGTCGAGGTCCATCCAGCCGGCGGCGCCGATTCCCACCGACCAAATGCGGTGGCCGCGGCTTAGCTCTTCGACCAGTTCCACGATCACCTGTTCCACTGCCCGGGGGTCGTTCCCGGGCGTCGAGCGCCTGGCCTGGCTGAGTATCCTGCCGTCGGCATCAACTACGCCGGCTGCAACCTTGGTGCCGCCGATGTCCACGCCGATCGCCAGTCCCTTGCGCCCCAGCCGGAGGTGCTCACGAAATCCCTGGCTTGCGGCCAGCGCGTCCTGCCCGGAGGGCTTCCTGCGCCGCCAGGAGGCCGTCCGCCGATAGGGTCTGGGCGGGTCGCCAGGCGTTGGTGTGTGCATGGTTCCCCATTCTATTGCCCGGGCGGTGTTTTACTGCGTGGCCGGCCACTGAGTGAAACAGTTCCGGACATGCCTCCCGGCGGGCAGATTGGCGGGTTTCAGGCCCTTGACCGTAAAGTTACTCGCCAGTAGGTGAAACAGGACACACCTCCGCAACGGGCGTACTAGTGTTAGCAGTACCCCCTGCGGGTCTATGGATAACAAAGGAGCTATCGTGCGCGAATTCAGTGTTCCGCCCTTGGTGAATGTACCCCCCGAAACCAACATTACCGATCTGGTGCTGCGGCAGGCCGCCAAGGCCTCGAACCCGTCCCTGTATTCGCGGCTCGATGCCGCCGGGCAATGGCAGGACATCGCTGCCACCGATTTCGTCGCCGACGTCCGTGTCCTCGCCAAGGGCCTCATGGCCAGCGGCGTGGCGGCCGGCGACCGTGTGGGCATCATGTCCCGCACCCGGTACGAGTGGGCGCTGGTGGACTTCGCCATCTGGTTCGCGGGCGGCATCTCGGTTCCCATCTACGAAACGTCTTCCCCCAGCCAGGTTGCCTGGAACCTGGGCGACTCGGGTGCCGTCGCCGCGTTTGGCGAGTCCTCGCACCACGAGGACATCATCCGGCAGGCAGCCAACTCGGAAGGACTCTCTTCGCTGGCCCACGTGTGGCAGCTTGACGGCGCCGGGCTGGACGAACTTCGCGCCGCAGGATCTGCCGTCAGCGACGAGGACCTGGAAGCCCGCCGAAGCCTGGCGTCGCTGGCCGACGTCGCAACGATCATCTACACCTCCGGCACCACCGGCAGGCCTAAGGGCTGCGAACTGACACACGGCAACTTCGTGGAATTGTCCGAAAACGCACTGGCCACGTCGCTGTCCGGCATCGTCCACGAGCAGGCACGGACCATCATGTTCCTCCCCCTGGCCCATGTGTTCGCCCGGTTCATTTCCGTCCTGGCCGTGGCCGCCGGAGTCACCGTCGCGCACACCCCGGACATCAAGCACCTCCTGCCGGACCTGCAGAGCTACAAGCCCACGTTCATCCTGGCCGTGCCGCGGGTGTTCGAAAAGGTCTACAACTCGGCACTGACGAAGGCCGAGGACGGCGGCAAAGGCGCCATCTTCCACAAGGCATCCGACACCGCAATCGCCTACTCGAGGGCACGGCAGGCCGGTTCCATCGGCCTGGGCCTCAAGCTCCGCCACGCACTCTTCGACAAACTCGTCTACAGCAAACTGCGCGCAGCAATGGGCGGCCAGGTTGCCCACGCCGTCTCCGGCGGCGGCCCCCTGGGCGAACGCCTGGGTCACTTCTTCCAGGGCATCGGCATGCAGATCCTCGAAGGCTACGGCCTGACCGAGACCACCGCGCCCATCACGGTCAACACCCCGTCGCTGATCAGGATCGGCACCGTGGGCGCCCCCCTGCCGGGGAATGCGGTGAAGATCGCCGACGACGGCGAGATCCTCGCCAAGGGTGTCTGCGTGATGCGCGGCTACTACAAGCGCGACGACCTCGCGGCCGACACGTTCGTGGACGGCTGGTTCCGCACCGGCGACATCGGACAAATGGATGCCGACGGCTTCCTGACCATCACGGGCCGCAAGAAGGAAATCATCGTGACGGCCAGCGGAAAGAACGTCGTCCCTGCCCTGCTGGAGGACCAGATCAGGGCCGACGCCCTCGTTTCCCAGGTGCTCGTAGTGGGCGACAACATGCCGTTCATCGGCGCCCTGGTGACGCTCGACGAGGAAGCACTGCCGGGATGGCTGCACCGGCACGGGCTGCCGGCATCCACCACCCTCGCCGAAGCCGCGGAACATCCCGTGGTCAAGGCGGCCGTCCAGGACCTCATCACCCGCGCCAACCAGTCGGTGTCCCAGGCGGAAGCCATCAAGTCGTTCCGGATTGTGCCGTCCGACTTCACCGAGGCATCCGGCCACCTGACGCCATCGATGAAGGTCAAGCGGGCCCAGGTGATGAAGGACTTCGAATCGGTCATCGGGGAAATGTACGCCGCACCGCGCCCGGCCCGCGCCGAGCCGTCCGGACAGCACTAGCCCAAGACACCAAAACCCGAGACACAAAAAAGGGGCCTCCCGGCGGGAGGCCCCTTTTTTGTGTGTGCGCGGGTTACTCGACGACGAGCAGCAGGTCTCCGCCCTGGACCTGTTCCACGGCGCCGACTGCGAGGCGTCCAACGGTGCCCGCCACCGGCGTCGTGATGGAGGCCTCCATCTTCATGGCCTCGATGGTTGCCACGGTGTCGCCGGCATTCACGGCGTCGCCCACCTTGACCGTGAGCGTCACGGCTCCGGCGAACGGTGCGGCGACGTGGCCCGGCTGGCTGGCATCCGCTTTTTCAGCTGCCTTGACGTTGCTGACCACGGAACGGTCGCGGACCACCACGGGCCTGGACTGGCCGTTGAGCGTGCACATGACGGTGCGCATGCCCTTCTCGTCCGGCTCGGACACGGCTTCGAGGGAGGCGATCAGGCGGACGCCCTTCTCGAGTTCGATCTCGTGCTCCGCTCCGCGCTGGAGCCCGAAGAGGTAGTCGCGGGTGTCCAGGACGGACAGGTTGCCGTACGTCTCCACGCTCTTCAGGTAGTCCTTGGTGGGGCCTTCGAAGAGCAGACGGTTGAGGGTCTGCTGGCGGGTCTTGGAATCACTCTTCAGGGCGGCGCTGTCCTCGGCGCTGAGCTCGGCATCGCGCACCTTGATGCTGCGGCCCTGAAGCGCCTTGGTGCGGAACGGCTCCGGCCAGCCTCCGGGAGGATCGCCAAGTTCGCCGGACAGGAACCCGATGACGGAATCGGGGATGTCGTAGCTCTGCGGGTTTTCGTTGAAGTCCGCGGGATCGGCATTGAGGCCGACGAGGTGCAGGGCCAGGTCGCCCACCACCTTCGAGGATGGAGTGACCTTCACAAGGCGGCCCAGGATGCGGTCGGCCGCGGTGTACATGTCCTCGATGGCTTCGAAGCGTTCGCCGAGGCCCAGGGCCATGGCCTGCTGCCGCAGGTTGGACAGCTGTCCGCCCGGAATCTCGTGCTGGTAGACACGGCCGGTGGGACCCGGCAGGCCCGACTCGAACGGAGCGTACACGCGACGCACTGCCTCCCAGTAGGGTTCCAGCGAGCTCACCTTAGCCAGACCCAGGCCTGTGTCGCGCGGGGTATGGGCCAGTGCGGCAACCAGGGCGGAGGCTGAAGGCTGGCTGGTGGTGCCGGCAAGGGAAGCCGAAGCGACGTCCACTGCGTCCACTCCTGCGTCCACTGCCGCCAGGAGCGTGGCCAGCTGGCCGCCTGCGGTGTCGTGGGTGTGCAGGTGGACCGGAAGGTCAAAGCGTTCACGCAGGGCAGCCACGAGCTTCGCAGCAGCCGCGGGACGCAAGAGCCCTGCCATGTCCTTGATGGCCAGGATGTGGGCGCCGGCGTCGACGATCTTCTGCGCCAGCTCCAGGTAGTAGTCCAGCGTGTAGAGCTTTTCGTCGGGATCGAGCATGTCGCCGGTGTAGCAGAGGGCAACTTCAGCGACGGCGGTGCCGGTGGCCCGGACAGCACGGATGGCCGGAGCCATCTGGTTGACGTCATTGAGGGCATCGAAGATCCGGAAGATGTCGATGCCGGTTGCTGCGGCCTCGTTGACGAATGCCTCGGTGACTTCCTCGGGGTAGGGCGTGTAGCCGACGGTGTTGCGGCCGCGGAGCAGCATCTGCAGGCAGATGTTGGGCAATGCCTTGCGCAGCGCGGCAAGCCGGTCCCAGGGATCCTCGCCGAGGAACCGCAGGGCGACGTCGTACGTGGCACCGCCCCAGGCCTCCACGGAAAGCAATTCGGGAAGCAGCGCGGACACGGCGGGGCCGGCCGCCACGAGGTCGCGGGTGCGGACCCGGGTGGCCAACAGCGACTGGTGGGCGTCCCGGAAAGTGGTGTCGGTGACGGCGACGGCCTGCTGCTCGCGCAGGGCCTTGGCGAAGCCCTCGGGCCCCAGCTCGAGGAGCCGCTGGCGCGAACCTTCGGGAGCAGGGGCGTCCCCGACTGCGGGCAGCTTGGCCGCCGGGTCGGAGTGGACCTTGAGTTCGCCGTTGGGCTTGTTCACGGTGACCTCTGCCAGCCAGGTCAGCAGCTTGGTGCCGCGGTCCGCCGAGACACGGGCCTTGAGCAGCTCCGGGCGCTGGTCGATGAAGTTGGTGGCAACATCGCCGGCGATGAAGTCCGCATCGTCCAGGACGGCCTGCAGGAAGGAAATGTTGGTGGATACTCCGCGGATGCGGAATTCCGCCAAGGCGCGCCGGGCACGCGCGACGGCGGCGGGGTAGTCGCGGCCGCGGCAGGTCAGCTTGACCAGCATGGAGTCGAAGTGCGGGCTGATTTCAGCACCCGAGTAGACGGTGCCGCCGTCGAGCCGTACGCCGGCGCCGCCGGCGGAACGGTAACCGGTGATTTTTCCGACGTCGGGCCTGAATCCGTTGGCCGGATCCTCGGTGGTGATGCGGCACTGCAGTGCGGCGCCCTTTAGCTGGACGGTTTCCTGCGACAGGCCAAGGTCGGCGAGCGTCTCGCCCGAAGCGATGCGCAGCTGCGCCTGGACCAGGTCCACATCGGTGACTTCCTCGGTGACCGTGTGCTCCACCTGGATGCGCGGGTTCATCTCGATGAACACGTGCTGGCCTGCGCGTTCGCCGACGGTGTCCACAAGGAATTCCACCGTGCCGGCGTTGACGTAGTTGAGCGCCTTGGCGAACTTCACGGCGTCCCGGTAGAGCGCCTGGCGGATGCCCTCATCCAGGTTGGGGGCCGGCGCGATTTCGATGACCTTCTGGTGGCGGCGCTGGATGGAGCAATCGCGTTCGAAGAGGTGCATGACGTTACCCTCGGCGTCGGCCAGGATCTGCACCTCGATGTGGCGGGGGCGCAGAACGGCCTGCTCGAGGAACATGGTGGGGTCACCGAACGCGGCGTCAGCCTCGCGCATGGCAGCCTGCAGCGCTTCCGGGAGAGCCTCACGGGTGTCGACGCGGCGCATGCCGCGTCCTCCGCCGCCGGCCACGGCCTTGGCGAAAATGGGGAAGCCGATGACGTCTGCGGCGGCGATCAGCTCATCCAGGTCCTTGGAGGGCTGGCTCGACTTGAGGACGGGAACACCGGCGGCGCGTGCGGCTTCGAGGGCAGCCACCTTGTTTCCTGCCAGTTCAAGGACCTCGGCCGGCGGGCCGACAAAGGTGATGCCGGCCTCTTTAGCCGCCCGGGCCAGGCGCGGGTTCTCCGAAAGGAAGCCGTACCCGGGGTATATGGCGTCGGCGCCGGCCTCCTTGGCCACGCGAACCACTTCGTCCACATCGAGATAGGCCCGGACGGGGTGGCCCTCTTCGCCGATCAGGTACGCTTCATCAGCCTTCTGGCGGTGGATGGAGTTACGGTCCTCATTGGGGAACACAGCTACAGTCTTGGCACCCAGCTCGTAGCCGGCACGGAAGGCGCGGATCGCGATTTCGCCGCGGTTAGCCACCAGAATCTTGGAAAACATACTTCTCCTGCATCATCGCGGGTGTATCGGTAAGTGGTCACAGTGTGTAAGACGGGCGCGGGGAAACACAAATCATTGTGTCGACCATCACAGAATTATCCGTCATGCAGGCCGGTTTAGGCAGGCCAAACCGGCAACGGTCCTCCCCACGCACGTGGGATGCGCCGCACACCCGCCCGATGAAACGGGATTCAACACCTCGGCAACATATGATGAGTCGGGGGCGCTTACGCGCGCCCTCCGCTCCGGGGAGCCGGAGCCGGCACTACCCCAACACGGCAACCGGCGTTAGGTATTGGTTTTTCAAGTGCAAGTAGTCAGCATCAGCAGCCTCAAAGGCGGGGTCGGCAAAACTTCCGTGACCACCGGATTGGCATCTGCGGCCCTGGCCGCCGGCATCCCCACCCTTGTGGTGGACCTTGATCCGCATGCGGATGCCAGCACGGCACTGGGCGTCCAGCCGGATGACCAGCTGGACATCGGCAGGATGCTCAAGAGTCCCCGCCGCGCCCGCCTTTCGGAGAACGTGGTCACCAGCAGCTGGGTGGCCCGGGAAAACTATAACGGAGCCCGGCCCGCCGTCCTGGACGTCGCAGTGGGCTCCGCATATACGGGCATATACGACCGCCCGGACCTGGGCCGCCGCGACCTGCGCAGGCTCTCGGCAGTCCTGGCAGGCACGGACAAGTACCAGCTGATCCTGGTTGACTGCCCGCCGTCGCTGAACGGACTGACCCGGATGGCGTGGTCCGCCAGCGACAAAGTGGCTCTCGTCGCCGAACCGGGCCTCTTCTCGGTGGCCGGCACGGAGCGCACCATGCGCGCCATCCAGCTGTTCCGCCAGGAGTTCGCCCCGAACCTCTCCCCCGCAGGCATCATTGCGAACCGCGTCCGCTCGGGTTCGTCCGAGCACGCCTTCCGGCTGGCCGAGATGCAGTCGATGTTCGGTGAACTGCTGTTGACCCCGCACATTCCGGAGCAGGCAAACTGGCAGCAGATCCAGGGTGCGGCGCATTCCGTGCACCACTGGCCGGGCGATTCCGCGAAAAATGCGGCCAGCCTCTTCAACACGCTTCTCGACAACCTCCTGGCCTCCAACGGCGCGGATTCGGCTGCAGCTCTCCGGGAACGCAGCCTTCGGTAGCGGCTCACCCCGGAACGCCCGCGAAGCCGGCACGCGGGCTGACTGAACACCTAAAGAACTAAACAAAGAATGGCCGCCTTCCCGAAGGAAGGCGGCCATTCTATTTGGCTCTAATCGTCAGGTACGGCCTCAGCCGGTCTTGCGGGCTGCCCGGCGCTTGCTGAGCTCGTCATCCGGAAAGGACTGCTCGACGACGTGCTCGCTGGGAAGCGCCGCGAGGCTGCCTTCCACTTCGCGCCACACCCGGCCGACGGCGATCCCGAAGACGCCCTGGCCGCCCTGCACCAGATCAATGACCTCATCGGCAGACGTGCACTCGTAAACGCTCGCCCCGTCGCTCATGAGGGTGATCTGGGCGAGGTCCTCAACGCCGCGTTCCCGCAGATGCTCCACGGCGGAGCGGATCTGCTGCAGTGATACTCCGGTGTCCAGCAGCCGCTTGACCACTTTCAGCACCAGGATGTCGCGGAAGCCGTAGAGCCGCTGCGAGCCGGAACCGGCGGCTCCCCGCACGGCAGGCTCAACGAGGCCCGTGCGGGCCCAGTAGTCGAGCTGGCGGTAGGTGATGCCCGCGGCCTTGCAGGCGGTGGGTCCGCGGTAGCCCGCGTCTTCGTCAAGGACGGGGAGGTCCTCCGTGAAGAGGAGGCCCTGAGCACCGCTCGCAGGCAGCGCTACGCCAGCCGTTGACGCCTGCTTTAGCTCGCCCGCTTCGCCTTTCGGACTCACGTGGATCCTCCTCGTCATATGCTCCCCTAGGGAAGTCGCAGCAACAGCGAACACAGATCTGAAATTCATCCGTGTAATTCAGCCGGGGCTGCACATTCCAGTGTGACTTGCGCGGCTGTTGTATGCAATGGGAACTTGATACTTCGACGTTAGGCCCGACGCGCCCCAAGGTCAAAGAGGCTGGCCCCATTTCGGGGGCGTGTCGAAAGTTTCATCCTCAACTTTAACCTTAACGTGATCTCAGCCGTCGAAGTCTTCCGGCTCCACGTCGTCCAGGAACTCCCGGAAGCGCCGCAGTTCGCGCTCCTCATCCACGGTGGGACCCGGCTCTGTGTCTTCACCTTCATCGTGCTCGGTGATCCGGACCCCGGCCTCGTCCATCACCGAATCGGCGCACCAGATGCGGCACTTGGCACGCAGCGCCAGGGCAAGGGCGTCCGAAGCCCTGGAGCTGACGGTGGTGCCGTTTTCAAACTGCAGCTGTCCGTAGAAGATGTTGTCTTCGACGGCGACGATGTTCACGCTGACGATGGAGTGGCCCAGCGATTCGACGACGTCGATCAGGAGGTCGTGCGTCATGGGCCGCGGCGGCACCACACCCTGCTGGGCCAAGGCAATGGCGCTGGCTTCCGGGGTGCCAATCCAGATGGGCACGTGCCGTTCGCCGTGGATTTCGCGCAGCAGCACCAGCGGCTGGTTGGACGGCAGTTCGATCCTCACACCCACGATCTCGACTTCAATCATCAGATATCCATTCGCGATATACGGTCCTGCACCAGGGCGCGGTGCAGCGTCAGGCAGAGATCACTGATTTCCCGGGCTGCTTCGGCAGCACGGGCGTGGGATGCAGCGTCCTTGCGGGAGGTCAGCGGCGCGACGGCACGCTCCACCAGTCCGAACTCCCGCTCCGCGGCGGCCTGGAAGGGCCGCAAGTGGCGCGGTTCGAGGCCGTGGCTTTCCAGCTGGACGCATGCGCGGGCCACCTGCAGGGCGTGTTCATCGAACTTGCCATGGACATGGCCGATGAGGCCGAATTCGAGGAGGGAGCGCAGGAGCGACACGCTGGCGCCGGACTCGGCCCGGAGTTGATCCTCGCTCAGCCGTCGAACCTTGTTTTGGAGCTCGCTGGCGAGCTCGTCCGAGACGATACGCGGGGACACTGTGACGCCGGGCGGAAGGTTCTCCGGGCGTTCGCCGCGGTCGATTGCGTCGAGGTAGTCCTTGATGACCTTCAGCGGAAGGTACTGGTCGCGCTGGAGTGCCAGCACGAATCGGAGCCGCTCAACATCCGTGTCCGCATACTGCCGGTAGCCGGCGGGTGTGCGTTGCGGGTTGATCAGGCCTTTTTCTTCAAGGAACCTGATTTTGGACGCAGTCATTCCGGGAAAGTCGTCGCTCAGCTGCGCGAGTACTTCCCCGATGTTCAGGACCTGGGGTCCGCGCCGTTCCGGTTGTGCCAGTGCCACAGGCAACTACCCCGGGATCAGACGTTGCCTGCTGCGCGGGCAGGGCTGAGGTAGAAAGTGAGACGGAACTTGCCGATCTGGACTTCATTACCCGATTTGAGTTCCACACTGTCCACGCGGTCGTGGTTGACGTAGGTTCCATTGAGGCTGCCCGTATCAACGACTTCGAAGCTTCGCGCTGTCCGGCGGAATTCGACGTGGCGGCGGGATACTGTGACGTCGTCCAGGAAGATGTCCGCGTCCGGGTGCCTCCCGGCGGTGGTGACGTCGGAGTCCAGCAGGAATCGTGCGCCGGCGTTGGGGCCGCTGTGCGCCACCAGGAGCGCCGAACCGAACGGAAGGGCTTCAACGGCCACCCGCTCCTCCGGAGCGAGCTTGCGCGCGATGGTCGGCTCGTCACGGATTGGCGTGAGGTGGATCGAGGTGGTCTCCGAAGCCTTCACTCCGCCCGTGCCGTAATCATCACTGCTGTGGCTATTTTCGTGACCAACCATGGAGTCCTCCTCTTCCGTTGCAGATGTCCCCCTGCAAACAACGCGTGCCCTCCGGAAAAGCCTGGCAGATCCGGTACTACGGCGTGTCGTCCGGCTGTCAATCCCTCAACAGCCGGACCTCCAAGCCGGTTATCTTTAGCCTACCTGTTGTTCGTACTCCGATGCACTGAGCAGGGACTCCACAGCGTCGGCCTCTGCGAGCTTGACCTCTATCAGCCAGCCCTCGCCGTACGGATCGCTGTTAATGAGCGCCGAATCGGTGTCCAGCGCTTCGTTCCTGGCCACGACTTCACCGCTCACCGGAGCGTAAATGTCGCTGACGCTTTTGGTTGACTCAACCTCGCCCACGACGTCGTTTGCCGTCACCTTGGTGCCGACTTCGGGCATCTGCGCGTACACAACGTCGCCCAGGGCGTCCTGGGCAAAATCAGTGATGCCCACCCGCACCACGCCGTCGGCGTTGGGGGCGGTCACCCACTCGTGTTCGGCAGTGTAGAACAGGTCTTCGGGAATATTGCTCATCAGGGGCCTTTCATCGGGTCAACCAGGAATGTTGGTCAATCAGCAATGTCAACGGAGGTCTGCAGAACAAGCCGCCGCTGAAAGTATATGCATACCAACATCCACCACAGGGAGTACCGGGTCGGACCCTTGTGGCACAGTAGTGACATGCCAGAACTTCCCGAAGTGGCCGGGCTGAGCGCTTTCCTGGGCGCCCGGCTTCGTGGAGCCGTGCTGACAAAAATCCAGGTGGTGTCCTTCGCAGTCCTCAAGACGGCAGACCCGCCGTATACGGCGATGGAGGGCCGCACCATCTCCGGCGTCGAGCGCCGGGGAAAGTTCATTATCCTGGCCACGGACGGGATCTTCCTTGCGTTCCATCTGGCCAAGGCCGGCTGGCTGCGGTACACGGAATCGCCGTCGAACGCCGTGCTGGCGCGGGGTAAGGGATATATCGCCGCGAGGCTGGAGTTCGTCAGGCCGGATGCCGGCGGCGGCGAAACCCATCTCGGAATTGACCTGACCGAGGCAGGCACAAAGAAGAGCCTCGCCGTCTATGTGGTCAGGGACCCGGAAGAAATTCCCGGCATCGCCACCCTGGGCCCCGATCCGCTGGACGCCTCGTTCAGCCTCGACGTTTTCACCGAAATTCTTGCCTCGAGTACCCAGCAGATTAAGGGACTGTTACGGAATCAAGGGGTGATCGCCGGGATCGGCAACGCCTACAGCGACGAAATCCTGCACGCAGCCCGGATCTCCCCCTTCGCCATCGCGAAGTCCCTGGATCCGGAGGCCGTCCGTGTGCTCTACGACTCCATCCACAGTGTTCTGGTCGCAGCAGTCACAGAGGCCGTAGGCAAGCAGCCGAACGAACTGAAGGACGCAAAGCGGAGCACCATGCGCGTCCACGGCCGGACCGGCCAGGAGTGCCCCGTCTGCGGGGACACCGTCCGGGAAGTGTCATTTGCCGACCGGGCGCTGCAGTACTGCGCTACCTGTCAGACGGGCGGCAAGATCCTGGCGGACCGGCGCACGTCACGCTTCCTGAAATAGCGGCCGACAAAAACCTGAGACAAATACCGTGGGAGCCGGCACAAAGAAAAACCGCCCCGTTCCCGGGATACTTCCCGGATACGGAGCGGTTATTCTTGCTGGTCGGGCTGACAGGATTTGAACCTGCGACCCCTTGACCCCCAGTCAAGTGCGCTACCAAGCTGCGCTACAGCCCGTTAGTTCCGCCGTTCTCCGCCTCGGTTGTCCTCCTGGGTTACCCCGGGATTTTTACCTCAGCAGTCCGGCCGAACCACCTCCAAAAGCTTACACGATTCCGGAGGGTGCAAGTGACACTTTGCGGGTGTCACAAGCGAGGTGTGTCGTAATTAACGCTTCTTGCCGCGCTTTTCACGGACACGCATGTTGACCTCAATAGGTGTTCCCTCGAAACCGAAGGTTTCGCGGAGGCGCCTGGTGATGAACCGGCGGTATCCGGGGTCCAGGAACCCGGTGGTGAACAGCACAAATTTCGGCGGACGGCTGGAGGCCTGGGTGCCGAAGAGGATGCGGGGTTGCTTGCCGCCGCGGACCGGGTGCGGGTGCGCGGCCACCAGTTCGCCCAGGAACGCGTTCAGGCGTCCGGTGGGGATGCGCTTGTCCCAGCTTTCCAGTGCCGTGTCCAGCGCCGGAACCAGCCGGTCCTTGTGCCAGCCGGTCAGCGCGGAAATGTTGACGCGCGGCGCCCAGGCCACGTGCGCCAGGTCCTGCTCGATTTCGCGCTCCAGGTAGGTGCGGCGCTCGTCGTCCAGCAGGTCCCATTTGTTGAACGCGAGAACCAGCGCGCGGCCGGATTCGATGGCCAGCTGCAGGATGCGGACATCCTGTTCGCTGAGCACTTCGTCCACGGCGAGGAGCACGACGGCGACCTCCGCCTTTTCGAGGGCGCTCTGCGTGCGCAGCGAAGCGTAGAAGTCTGCGCCCTGTGCCATGTGCTGGCGTCGGCGGATGCCGGCGGTGTCGACGAAGCGCCAGGTGCGGCCGCCGAGTTCGATGAACTCATCGACCGGGTCGCGGGTGGTGCCGGCGGTGTTGTCCACCACAACGCGCTCGGAACCGGCCAGCTTGTTCAGCAGCGAGGACTTGCCAACGTTCGGGCGCCCGATGAGGGCGATGCGGCGCGGGCCGCCGGAGCGCTCCAGGCCTTCGATGGTGGAGTGCTCGGGCAGAGTGTCCATGACGTGGTCAAGGAGGTCGGCCACACCGCGGCCGTGCAGCGCCGAGACCGGGTACGGCTCGCCGAAGCCGAGGCCCCAGAGCGTTGCCGAGTCGGCTTCCTGGGCGAAGTCATCCACCTTGTTGGCCACCATGATGACCGGCTTCTTGGACTTCCGGAGCATCTTCACGACTGCTTCGTCCGTGGCGGTGGCGCCGACGGCGGAGTCGACGACGAACAGCACGGCGTCAGCGAGTTCCACTGCCATCTCGGCCTGTTCGGCGACGCGTGCGTGGATGCCGCGGGCATCGTGCTCCCAGCCGCCGGTGTCGACCACCGTGAAGTTCCGGCCGTTCCAGGTGGCCGAGTACATCACACGGTCACGCGTCACGCCCGGGGTGTCTTCCACCACGGCTTCGCGGCGGCCGAGGATGCGGTTCACCAGGGTGGACTTGCCCACGTTGGGCCGGCCGATGATCGCGAGGACCGGATCGAGCTTGACCGGACCGTCGAAGTCCTGGTCGTCGTAGTGGCCGCTCAGGAGGGCGGCGTCTTCCTCGTCCAGTTCGTAGTCGTCCAGGCCGGCCCGGAGGGAGGCGGCCCGAAGCTCTGCCTCGTCATCGTCCAGGGCAGCAAGATGCTCCGCCACCTGGTCCGTGCCGGTGGGCGTGTATTCGTCTTCGCCGGCGCCAAATTTGCCGGAGGCTTGAGTCGTATCGCTCATTGCACTTTCCTTAGTGGTGATCTGCCGGCGTCCCGGCTACTTCTTCATGACGTTCTTGCGGGGAATCCGCGCCAGGCAAAGGCTGCCCGCTGAGTTGTACCGTTTGCTGGACATGCCGTGCCAGGGCAGCGCGGATCTCATTTCCCGCCCTGTCCATTGAAGCACGCCCTGTCTCGCCAGGCCTGCGCCCGATATCCACGGCCTCGCCGAAGCTGACGTGCAGCCGCCTGCCGGGCCTCGGAACGGCGTCGAGATGTTCGCCGGCGATCCTGGTGCCCAGAATCGCAACGGGGACCACCGTCGCGCTGGAGTTCAGCGCAAGCCAGGCGACCCCGTTGTTAATGGCGGAGGCCTCGCCGCTCCCCCGTGTTCCTTCGGGGAGGATACCGACGCACCGGCCGGCGTCGAGCGTTCTTTTGCCCAGCTGCAGGGCGGCGCGATCGCCGGAGCGGTCAACCGGCAGCTGGCCGGAGGCCGTGAGCACCCGTCCCAGGAAGCCCTTGAACATTTCCTTCTTGACCAGGATGTGCATGGGGCGCGGTGACGCGCCGAACATCACCGGCCCGTCAAGGAAGCTGATGTGGTTCGCTGCGAAGATCACGGGACCTCCGGTTGGAACGTTCTGCCGGCCGTGGATTGTGGTCCGGTAGACGACGTGGTCCAGGAACCAGCCGACCGGCCGGCTCCAGGCCATGGTCCACGCACCCGGAAGGTCGCGACGGGCCGCCGGAAGGGGCCGGGAAATGCGGCTGCCGGCGTCAGTCACGGTTCAACACCTTGTTGACTATGCCCAGGGCCGCGTCAACGGTGCCGTCGAAGTCCAGATCCGAAGAATCCAGGGTGACCACACCGTCCGCAGCCGTGGTGAAGTTGACCACGGTCGAGTCCTTGGCGTCGCGCTGCGTGACCTGGGCGGCCAGCTGCTCTGCGCTCTGCGTTCCGCCCAGCTGGACGCCCCGGCGTCGGAGCCTGGCTTCCTCACTGGCGGTCAGCAGCATGCGGACTTCCGCGCCGGGGGCGACGACGGTGGTGA
Source organism: Arthrobacter sp. GW460-12-1-14-TSB2 (assembly GCF_059423525.1). Taxonomy (NCBI): domain Bacteria; kingdom Bacillati; phylum Actinomycetota; class Actinomycetes; order Micrococcales; family Micrococcaceae; genus Arthrobacter; species Arthrobacter sp. GW460-12-1-14-TSB2. The sequence goes on along the minus strand of NZ_JBWKYC010000002.1, from coordinate 27,239 downwards.
TGTCGCGTCCTTCCACCACTATGCGCCGGTGGTGTACCTCGATCAGCTCACGCTGCCGGCGCACCAGTTCCTTCCGCGCACCGAGGGTGGTGGCGATGGCACTGACGGCCGAGGAGATAGCCGGTTCCCGGATTGCCTCGGTGACGTCCGTTCCACCGACCCGGACGTATTCCTCGTTCGGTGTGGTGCTGACGTCCAGCGGAAGGTCCTCGGAGGCCTGCTCGATGGCCGCTGCGTCGGTCAGGTCGATGCCCTGGTCCAGGCAGTACCAGGTCAGCGCACGGTACATGGCACCGGTGTCCAGGTAGGCAAGGCGGAGGCGCCGTGCCACTTCCCTGCTGACGCTGGATTTCCCGGACCCGGACGGACCGTCGATGGCAACGACCAGCGGCCTGCCCTGGCGAAGCATGGGCACGGTATCGATGAGTTCCTGTGTCATTACTGCAGTACCCGCCATCCACGGTCGTTGAGTGCTTCGATGAGCAGATCATGTTTGTTGGGCAAAACCGACAGTTCCACCATGCCCACATTCTGCCCGGAGGAATGATCCAGCCGCAGGTCTTCGAGGTTGACCCCGATTTCGCCGATCTCCGTCAGAAGGCGGGCAATCTGTCCCGGTTTGTCGTCCACCAGGACGGTCAGCCAGGAATAGGCCTGCGGGGGTCCGCCGTGCTTGCCCGGAATGCGGGACTGCCCGGCGTTGCCCTCGCTGATCAACTGCGCCAGGTCCAGGCGGGCGCCTGGAGCTGCCGGATCTTCGAGGGTCCCGATCAGCCGGTTCAGGTCGTCACGCACGCCGTGCAGGATGTCGACCATCGGGCCCGCATTGGCGCCCAGGATCTGCACCCACAGCGTGGGATCGCTGGCCGCGATCCGGGTGACGTCGCGCAGGCCGTTGCCGGCCAGGGACAGCGCGTGCACGGGCGTACCCTGCAGCCGGCTGGCCACCAGCGAGGACATGACCTGGGGAAGATGCGACACGAGCGCCACGGCCTGGTCATGTTCCTCGACGCCGAACTGTGTGACCACGGCGCCCAGGTCAGTCGCCAGGGCGCGGGCGGCCTGCAGCGCACCGGGCGACGTTTCCCCGGAGGGGCAGACCACCCAAGGCATGGAGGTAAAAAGCTCACCGCGGGCCGCTACGGGTCCTGACTTTTCCCGCCCGGCCATGGGATGTGTTCCCACGTAACGGGCGAGGTCCACGCCGCGTCCCCGAAGGTCGGCCAGGATTCCGGCCTTGACGCTGGCGATGTCCACCACCGTCGCGGCAGGGTAGTCGGCCAGTGAGCTTTCCACCACGTCCGCAGTGACGTCCGGGGGCACGGCCACCACAACGAGTTCCGGCTGCTCGTCGCCAAGGCGCGACAACGGAAGGCCTGCACCGATATCGACGGCGACAGCCTGGTTGGTGGGCGACGGGTCGGACAGGAACACGGACACGCCGCGCCCCCGCAGTCCGAGGCCGATGCTGGTTCCCAGCAGTCCGGTTCCGATAACCACTACCGGGCCGTTCAGGTGCCCGCGGCCGTGGGTATGAAAGGCAGACATAAGCTACAGCCCTACGGATGCCAGCAGGTGGCCGACTTCCTGCTTGCCGAGGTTGCGGATGCTCCCCTGGCGCTGGTCTCCCAGGCCGATGGGGCCCACCTTGACACGGACGAGCCGGAGTACCGGGAAGCCGACAGCATCGAAGAGGCGGCGCACGATGCGGTTCTTGCCGGAGTGCAGCACTACCTCGATCAGCACGTGGCCCGGTGTGGAGTCCACCAGCTTGAACGAGTCCACCGAGGCGAAGCCGTCCTCCAGTTCAACACCGGCCTTGAGCTGCGCGCCGATTCCCTGCGGGAACGGACCGCGGACCTGGACCAGGTACGTCTTGGGCACCTCGTAGGACGGGTGCGTCAGACGGTTGGCGAGTTCGCCGTCGTTCGTCAGCAGCAGCAGCCCCTCGGTGGCGACGTCGAGGCGTCCCACGTGGAAGAGGCGTTCGCCGTGCGTGTTGCGGACGAAGTCGCTGATGCACGGACGGCCGTCGGGATCCTCCATGGTGGACACAACGCCCTTGGGCTTGTTGAACACCATGTAGACCATGTTTTCATCCAGCTGGATGCGCAGTCCGTCAACGTGGATCACAGCAGTTTTCGGGTCGACGCGGACGCCGAGCTCGGTGACAACCTTGCCGTCCACTTCAACGCGGCCTTCGGAGATCATTTCCTCGCAGACACGCCGTGAAGCGACGCCGGCGGAGGCCATGACCTTCTGCAGGCGGATGCCGTCGGCGTCGTGCATCTCGGACTGCGGAACATCGCCGCGGGGTCCGCGCTTGCGCGAAGGCTTGCGGACGGCGCCAAGGTTCTGGCCGAACCGTTCGCCGCCGAAAGCGCGCGTACCGAAGGTTTTGGCTGATGCGGACCGCGGCTTGGGCTTGAGGGCGCCGGGCGTGCCGGGCTCCTTGCCGGCGCCGGGCTTGCGGGAACCGGGCTTCCGGGCGGCAGGTTTGCCCTGCTTCCAGTCACCGGCCGCCGGGCGGTCTGCCGGCGCGCCGGCCGGACCCTGCAGGTCCGGATCGATGAAGGCCTCTTCGCGAGGCTTGGGGCGCTTGAAGGGGCGGTCGCCGCCTCCCTTGTAGCCGGCGGCGCCGCCTGCGCGGCTGGCACCGCCCTGTACCGGATTGCGTCCGGATTTGTTTTGTCCGGCACTGTTGCGTGCCGAACTGTTACGTGGTGAACCCTGGCGTCCCGCCTGTGTCATGACCCGTCCTTCGTTATGGTGGCCGGCGATGGTTGTCTCCCGACAACACTAGCCAGCCGGGCGGATTAAGTCCGCCCTGGTGGATACTCGTGCGCAGGCGTAAATGTGCCTACATTCTTCCGGCGTCGTAGAACTCTTCGATGCCTTCAAGCCCCGGAAGATAGGGTGAAAGCTGCGGCAACTCAGCCACCGAGCCGATTCCCATGCGTTCCAGGAAATACGACGTCGTGCGGTAGAGGATGGCTCCGGATTCGGGATCGGTCCCCGAGTCTTCGATCAGTCCCCGCTGCATCAGCGTCCGCACGACAGAGTCAACATTAACTCCTCGAATTGCAGACACCCTGGCCCTTGTTACGGGCTGGCGGTAAGCGATGACGGCGAGCGTTTCCAGCGCCGCCTGCGTCAGCCTGGCTGTCTGTCCTTCCAGCACGAACCCGCCTACGACGTCGGCGAAATCCGCACGGGAATAGATGCGCCAGCCTCCGGCGATATTCCGCAATTCAAAACCCCGGGGTCTGGATTTGTGGCCAACAGTGTTGATAGCAGTGGCAACGTCCGAGTCCGGGGCATTAACAGTATAGCCGTTATACTCACGCTGAAGTTCCGCGAGCAGCTGCTCGACGGCGTCCACCGTCAAGTTGAGTCCTGCGGCCAGCTCGACGGCGGTGGCCGGCTGGTCGATGACCATCAGCACTGCCTCGATGGCGGCGTGTGCGCCGCCGGGGAGTTCGGCGACATCCACTCCCGTGTCTGCCTCCCCCTGGGCGGCCGGATCCGGCGTCGTGTCGCTCAAGGCTCCTCCTCGTATTGCTCGCTGTATTCCTCGGTCAGATTTTCGCTGGTCCAGTCGTCGGGGCCCGCCGTCCAGTGCACCGTCAGGTCCCCCAGGGGAAGGATCTGGTCGAAAGCGACCACCTTGTCGCGGAACATTTCCAAGAGCGCCAGGAAGCGCGCAACCACAACAAGTGTTGATTCGGCGTCGGCAGTGAGGGCCCGGAACGACAACGGCCTTCCCGCCTGAAGCTTGAGTCCAAGGATTTCGGCCTGTTCCTTGACGCTGACGGCGCTGCCGTGCAGGTGCGCCAGGCCGACTTCGCTCGGCGGCGTTTCCTTAGGCACCAGCGCGGCCTCCGCCAGGGCGGCAAACTGCCCGGGCGTGTGCCGCCAGACGAGTTCGGGCAACAGTGCCGCGAACTGTGCTTCCAAGGCAACCTGCCGGGGGAAGCTGCGGGCTTCCAACTCCAGGGTGGTGTTGATCAGTCCGGCCACGTGTTTGAAGGCTTTGTATTGGAGCAGACGGGCGAAGAGCAGGTCCCGCGCTTCGAGCAGTGCGACATCCTCGTCGTCCTCGACCTCGCCGGCCGGCAGGAGCCGGGCGGCTTTGAGGTCCAGGAGCGTGGCGGCAATGACCAGGAATTCGCTAGCCTCGTCAAGCGCCCACTCCTCGCCCAGCTGTTGGAGGTTCCTGATGTATTTGATGAATTCATCAGTCACCGTGGCCAGGGCCACTTCGGTGATGTCCAGCTGATGTTTGCTGATTAGGCCGAGCAGCAGGTCAAAGGGCCCGGTGAAGTTGGCGAGCCGCACTTCGAAGCCGGCTTTTTTCGGTGCCTCCGCTTGCGGGGTGACTGCCAGTGCCACGGCCTTGGCTAGGGCGCGCCGCCGCGCGAAATCAGCTCCTTGGCCAGGCGGCGGTAAGCGTCGGCACCGATGTGGTTGGCGGCGTAGCTGGTGATGGGTTCCGCGGCCACCGTGGCGTCGGCAAACTTGATGGAGCGCTTGATAACGGTCTCGAAGACTTTGTCTCCGAACGCTTCCACAAGCCTGCTGATGACCTCGCGGCTGTGCAGCGTGCGGGCGTCGTACATAGTGGCCAGCACCCCGTCCACCTGCAGCCTGGGGTTCAGCCGGTCCTGGACCTTGTCGATGGTTTCCACCAGCAGGGCCACAGCCCGGAGTGCAAAGAACTCGCAGATCAGCGGAATGATGACACCGTGGGCCGCCGTGAGGGCGTTGACGGTCAGCAGGCCCAGCGAGGGCTGGCAGTCAATCAGGACGACATCGTATTCGTCCTCAACCTTCTTCAGGGCCCGGTCCAGCACCTGTTCGCGTGCAACTTCGTTGACGAGCTGCACTTCCGCAGCGGAGAGGTCGATGTTCGCCGGCAGCAGGTCGACATTCTCGACGCCGGTGTGCTGGATGGCGTCCCGGATGTCCACCTTGCGGTCCATCAGGACGTTGTAGACCGTCAGGTCCAGTTCATGCGGATTGGTTCCGAGGCCCGCGGACAGTGCGCCCTGGGGATCGAAATCGACCAGCAGGACACGGCGGCCGTATTCGGCGAGCGCGGCGGCCAGATTAATGGTGGAGGTCGTCTTGCCGACGCCGCCCTTCTGGTTCACCATCGCGATCACACGCGCGGGGCCGTGGGACGACAGCGGCGCAGGCTCGGGAAATTCGCGGTAGGGGCGCCCGGTAGGACCCATGACGGCGTCTTCCAGATCGAGTTCGGTGCCTTCCAGAGTTGCTGAACCCTGCTCGCTGCTCACGTATCTATCCACACTTTCGATGACGTTGATGTCCTGCCGCTGAAAGTTCAGCGCCTATGGTTCTTCCCACCAAGGTTACAGCGCCGCATCCGTGATTCAACGGAACTTGACACGCGCCCTTGCCTGAGCCTTTACCTTCTGGTAAAGGTCGAAGGTTGATGCCGGCGGCACACAAAACCGCCCGTGCAGGATGATCCTGCACGGGCGGTTCCTTTGTTGCTAGGGGTGTTGGTCCGGGCCGGTGCTTCAGGCTCGGGCGGGAACGGGAGCCGGAGCTTCCTGCTCGGTGTGGTGACCGGCAATCATGGTCTGCTCGTCGAAGGGCTCTTCGCCGGACAGGACACGCTCCACCTGGCCGCCGTCGATCTCCTTGACCCAGGTGCCGATCAGGACCGTGGCAACGGCGTTGCCCGTGAAGTTGGTCAGGGCGCGGGCCTCAGACATAAAGCGGTCGATGCCGACGATCATGCCGACGCCGCCGAGCAGTTCGGGCTTGTGGGCCTGCAGGCCTGCGGCCAGGGTGGCGAGGCCGGCGCCGGTGACGCCGGCAGCGCCCTTGGAAGCGATGATCATGAAGACCAGCAGGGAGACCTGGGCGCCAAGGTCCAGCGGGGTGCCCATGGCGTTGGCCACGAAGAGGGACGCCATGGTCAGGTAGATGGCCGTGCCGTCAAGGTTGAAGGAGTAGCCCGTGGGTACGGTGACGCCGACAACCGGCTTGGAGACACCCAGGTGCTCCATCTTGGCAATGAGGCGCGGCAGGGCTGCTTCGGAAGACGACGTGGAGAAGATCAACAGGTATTCGCGGGCAAGGTACTTCATGAGCCGGAAGATGTTGACGCCGGCCACAACCTGCAGCAGGCCGCCGAGGATGATCACGATGAACAGGGCGCAGGTGATGTAGAAGGCGAGCATCAGGGTGAACATGCTGACGATTGCCTGGAAGCCGGTGGCACCGACGACGGCGGCGATGGCGCCGAAGGCACCCACGGGCGCCAGCCACATGACCATGATGAGGATGCGGAATACCAGTGCCTGGCCGTGGCCGATGGCCTTGAGGATCGGGGCGCCCTGGGGGCCCATCTTCTGCAGGGCGAAGCCCACAAGGATCGCGGCCAGCAGGGTGGGCAGCACCGGAATGTCTCCCGGGATGATTCCCAGCAGGAAGTCAACCGTGCTGTCCGTGGCGGCCTTCTTGGTGGGATCGTACGGCGTCAGCTTCAGGCCCTCACCGGGGTGGATGAGGTTGCCCACCACGAGGCCGATGGCCAGCGCGAAGGTGGACATCACGATGAAGTAGCCCAGCGCCAGGCCGCCGACCTTGCCGACGGTGGCAGCCTTCGCGATGGAGCCGATGCCCAGGACGATGGTGCAGAAGATCACCGGAGCGATCATCATCTTGATCAGCTTGATGAATCCGTCGCCCAGCGGCTTGAGTGATTTGCCGACCTCCGGGAACAGGAGCCCGATCACGGCGCCGAGGATCACGGCGGCGATAACGGCGATGTAGAGGTAGTGCGACTTGTCGAGTCCTTTGCGCTTTGCCTTGACAGGCGCGGCTGACTCTCCTCGTTGAGAAGCCATGATGTGTCTCCTTATGGATAATCTGGAAGACGTTGCGGCACAGTCTCTGGGCTCTACACGTCCGTCCGGTGTGATATCCATCATTGGGCATCGCGTGACCTGGCTCACCGTTGCGTTCATATTGGTCGTGGAAGGTTGGAATGAGGCACAAGTGGAGCATTGCGCGCCGGCTGTTCGTGGCGCATCTGCTGTTCATGCTCGCGCTGACCGCAACAGTCGGCACCGCCACCTTCATCGACGCCCGGGACCACGCATACGACGAAGCCGGACGGCGGATGTCCGGCATTGCCACGGCCATCGCGGACAATCCCCTGGTCCTGCAGGCAGCCGGGTCGGCCGACCCGTCCGCAGTGCTGCAGCCCTACGCCCTGGACGTCATGGACGATGCAGACGCGGATTTCATCACGATCATGGCCCCGGACCGGACCCGCTGGACGCACCCGCGCAGCGAGGAACTCGGCAAACCGTATATCGGATCCATAGATGCCGCCTTGAACGGGCAGGTGTTCACCGAAATCACGGCCGGGACGCTGGGGCCCTCGGTGCGGACGATTGCGCCCGTCAAGGACCAGTCGGGGAACGTCAGGGCCCTCGTGGCCGCAGGCGTGACAGTGCGGACGGTGGATGTTGCCATTTCAGGGCGCCTGCCGGCCCTGCTGGCCATCGCCTTCGCCCTCCTGGTGGGCGGCTCAGTGGCCTCCTGGCTGCTGGGCCGGTACCTGCGCAATGTCACCCGGGGCTGGGGACCCGAGCAGCTCGCCCAACTGTTCGCCTACTACGAGTCCGTGCTGCACTCCGTCCGTGAAGGAGTCATCCTGATCGACCCCAAGGGGCGGGTGGTGATGTACAACGACCAGGCCGCGGAGCTCCTGGGGCTTGCGCCACGGCCTTCCGGGGGCGACCCCGCCGACGCCGTCCTGCTCAGCGATCTCCCCCTGGCACCCAGCTTGAAAGACCTGTTCGAATCCGGCCGGACAATTCAGGATGAGATCCATCTGGCCGGTCCCCGCGTGCTGGTGATCAACCAGGGTCCGGCGGTGGGACCGGCGTCATCGGCCGGCCGGCAGCGCCCGGCGGTCTTCGGGACCGTGGCAACCATCCGCGACCGCACGGAGATCGAGTCCCTGGGCAGCGAACTGGAAACCATGCGCACGCTTTCGGACGCCCTGCGGGCCCAGACCCACGAGCACGCCAACCGCCTGCACACCATCGTGTCGCTGATGGAACTGGGCCGGTCCGACGAGGCCCTGGATTTTGCCACCAAGGACCTGGAGCTCAGCCAGCAGCTCACCGATGAGATGGTGGGTGCCATGGAAGAGCCGGTGCTGAGCGCACTCCTCATGGGCAAGGCCGCCGAGGCGCACGAACGCGGTGTTGAACTGGGCCTGCAGGCGAACAGCTCAGCGGGGACGGCCGGTGTGGCCGTCCAGGACCTGGTGACCATTCTTGGCAACCTGCTGGACAACGCCATAGACGCGGCGGCCGATGCCCCGGCACCGAAGTGGGTCGAGCTGTCAGTGGAGTCGGGAGTCCGGGGCGTTGAGATTACAGTGGAGGACTCCGGCCGCGGAATCGACCCCGATGCCGTGGATGATGTGTTCCGGCACGGTTTCAGCACTAAGGCCCCCGGCAAGTACGGCCGGGGTCTGGGCCTGGCCCTGGTCCGGCAGGCCGTCCACCGGTTGGGCGGCACGATGGCCATTACGAATCCCCGCGGGGCGCATTTCCACATATTCCTCCCTGCAGCGGGCACCACCAAGGAGACATCATGAGCGACATCCGCGTCCTCGTCGTTGAGGACGAGCCGGTAGCCGCGGCAGCGCACGGCGCCTACGTAGGTCGGCTCAACGGCTTTTCGTTGGCAGGCACGGCCCCGGACGGCCAGTCTGCGCTGCGCCTGCTGGCGGAATTCGCCGCGGCAGGCAACCCGATTGAACTCGTCCTGCTGGACATGAACCTTCCGGATCTGCACGGCCTGGACATTGCCCGGCGGATGCGGGCCTCCGGATTGCTCCCGGACATCATCGCGATCACAGCCGTGCGTGAGCTCAACATCGTGCGCAGTGCCGTGTCCATCGGCGTTGTCCAGTACCTCATCAAGCCCTTCACCTACGCCACTTTCGCGGACAAGCTGGCCAGTTACCGGCAGTTTCGCGAGCAGCTCGCCGCCGGCTCGGGCGGGACCAGGTCCGCAGCATCACAGAGCGACGTGGACCAGGCGTTTGCGAGCCTGCGGGCGCCGAGCGAACTGCCGCTGCCCAAGGGCCTGTCGACGTCAACCCTGGACGCGGTGCAGGAGTTCATGAAGCAGCAGGCGGAGGCGGTCTCGGCCACGGAGGTCATGGATGCGCTCGGGATGTCGCGGGTGACTGCCCGGCGCTACCTCGAGTACCTTGCGGACGCCGGTACCGTCTCCCGGACAGCCCGCTACGGCGCACCGGGCAGGCCGGAGAACGAGTACCGCTGGAACCGGAGCTGACTGCTAGTTCCGGGGCGTCACGGGGCGAAGCGTTCCGATCAGCTGGTCGATCACCCCGGCGTCCTCAATGGTGGACGGCACGACGTACTCCTCGCCGTCGGCAATCTGCCGCATGGTCTTGCGGAGGATCTTGCCGGAGCGGGTCTTGGGCAGCGCATCCACCACGGCCACGTGCTTGAAGTCCGCAACGGCCCCGATATCGCGGCGGACCAGCGCGATCAGGTCCTTGACCAGGACGTCCTCCGCCACCTCCACGCCCGATTTCAGCACCACGTAACCGCTGGGACGCTGGCCCTTCAGCGGGTCCGCCAGGCCGATCACGGCGCACTCTGCAACCGCGGGGTGCTGGCCGATGACCTGCTCCATGGCGCCGGTGGACAGCCGGTGGCCGGCAACGTTGATGATGTCGTCGGTGCGGCCCATCACGAACACGTAGCCGTCCCCGTCCCGGTAGCCGGAGTCACCGGTTGCATAATAGCCATCGAACGCCTGGAGGTAGGAGGAGATGTAGCGGTCGTCGTCGCCCCAGAGCGTGGTCAGCGTGCCGGGCGGAAGCGGGAGCCCGAGCACGATGTTGCCTTCGGTCCCGGGTTCGACGTCCTCCCCCAGGCCGTCCACTATGTTGAGTTTGAAGCCCGGCATCGGGACGCTCGGCGATCCTGCCTTGATCGGGAGTTCTTCCAGTCCCCGCGGGTTCGCGCAAATGGCCCAGCCCGTCTCGGTCTGCCACCAGTGGTCCACCACCGGGACGTTCAGGGACTTCGAGGCCCAGTGGAAGGTATCGGTGTCGAGCCGCTCCCCGGCGGCGAAAAGCGTCCGCAGGCTGGAGATGTCGTAGTCCCGCAGCAGCTTCGCGTCAGGGTCCGCCTTCCGGATGGCGCGCAGGGCGGTGGGTGCGGTGAACAGGACATTGACCTTGTGGTCCCGGATCACCCGCCAAAACGCACCCGCGTCAGGAGTCCCCACGGGTTTGCCCTCGTAGAGGACGGTAGTGGCGCCGGCCAGCAGCGGACCGTAGACAATGTACGAGTGCCCCACCACCCAGCCGACGTCCGAAGCGGTCCACATGACGTCCCCCGGGCTGATGTCATAGATGCTTTCCAGTGTCCAGCTGAGTGCCACCGCGTGGCCGCCGTTGTCCCGCACCACTCCCTTGGGTGTGCCGGTGGTTCCCGAGGTGTAGAGGATGTAGAGCGGGTCGGTGGCTTTGACGTCCACCGGAGCTGCCGGTTCGGCGGCGGCCATCTCCGTTTCCCAGTCCAGCCAGCCATGGTCCGAGGCTGAGGAGGCGAAGCCATCCCGTGCCGTGACGATCACCGGCAGCGTCGGAGTTCCGGCCAGGCGGAGGGCCTCCTCGACCGCAGGGAGGTATTCGATCCGGCGCGAGGGCTCAATGCCGCCGGATGCCGTGACCACCACTGCCGGAGCGGCGTCCCGGATGCGGGCTGCCAGTTCCTTGGGCGCAAAGCCGCCGAAGACCACCGAATGGACAGCGCCCAGCCGCGCGGTCGCCAGCATGGCGATGGCGGCTTCGGGGATCATCGGCATGTAGATCACAACCCTGTCCCCCTTGCCTACCCCGCGGCCCCGGAGGACGCCGGCAAAACGTGCCACAAGCTCCGTGAGTTCGGCATAGCTGAAACGCCGCTGGATCCCGAGCATCGCGGAATCGTAAATGAGCGCATCCTGGCCGCCCCGTCCGGCCTCCACATGGCGATCGAGGGCGTTGTAGGACGTGTTGAGCACGCCGTCCGGAAACCAGCTGTAGAGCGGTGCCCGGCTGGAATCCAGGGCACGGCGCGGCGGCACCGACCAGGAAATCTTCCCGGCGGCATCCAGCCAGAAGTCTTCGGGGTTCTCCAGGCTCTGTGCGTAGCTGTCCTGATACCTCTTGGTAACCATGAAATGCATCCCGTCCACGACATTGTGATGCGAGCCATGCTAGTCCGGCCAGCGAAGCGCGCACAAGGGTCTATGTATACAAACTTGAAGTAGTTTCGAAGATCAAGGGCAATTGCTGGGCAAAAACGCTGCCTATGTATACACTGAAGAGCGTCAACCAACGAAGGAGGCAAGGATGCGCGCCAGCGATAGGGCCTATGCGGCACTGCGCGACGACATCATCGAATGGCGCCTCCTGCCAGGGACGGTATTGGCGGAGGTTGAGCAGTCAGAGCGGCTCGGCATCTCACGCACCCCCCTCCGGGAGGCCCTGAGCCGGCTCACCGCGGAGGGACTGACGACGACGGCGGGCAGCCGCGGCGTCGTCGTCACCGATATTTCGCTCGAGGACATCGACGAGCTGTTCGAACTGCGCGAAACCCTCGAAGGCAAGGCGGCTGCGCTGGCCGCCGAGCGCGGGGATCCCGCAACCTTCGAGCAGCTCCGGACTGAGCTGCTCCAGGCCCCGGAGCTGATCAACGGCGGCGGGCCAGGCCTCCACGCGTACTACGAGCTCGCGGGCCGGCTCGACGCGGCCATCGACGCCGCGATTTCCAACTCCTACCTTGCCCAGGCCATGCGCAGCCTGCGCGTGCACCTGGTCCGGGTCCGCCGCCTGGCCGCGGACGACGCCCAGCGGCTCACCGCTGCCGCCGCCGAGCACGCCGCCATTGCCGAGGCGATCGCCGCCGGCAACCCCCGGCTTGCCGAGGCTGCCACCACCGTGCATCTGCACCGAAGCCTGTCCCACGTCAAAGTCACGCATACACCTCACTAGAAGGAGCACCATGGTCAAGGAACACCACGTCCGCGTTTACAAGAGCGAGGAAAACCTGCCCCGCGAGGACCAGCTCGCCTACAAGATCGCCAAAGTTGCCACCGATCCCGTCGCCGTCACCGACGACGTCACCGACATGGTCATCAACCGCGTGATCGACAACGCCTCGGTGGCCATCGCCTCCTTGAACCGCGCCCCCATCGTTGCGGCCCGCGCCCAGGCCCTGAGCCACGGACCCACCACCGGCGGCAAGGGATCCAAGGTCTTCGGCATCGACGAGCGGGTGTCCCCCGAATGGGCCGCCTGGGCCAACGGCGTCGCGGTCCGTGAACTCGACTACCACGACACCTTCCTGGCCGCGGACTACTCCCATCCGGGCGACAACATCCCGCCGATCCTTGCCGTCGCCCAGCACGTCGGCTCCAGCGGACAGGACCTGATCCGCGGCATCGCCACCGGCTACGAGATCCAGGTGAACCTGGTCAAGGCCATCTGCCTGCATAAGCACAAGATCGACCACGTGGCCCACCTCGGCCCGTCCGCCGCCGCCGGCATCGGCACCCTGCTCGGCCTCGACGTCGAAACCATCTTCCAGTCCGTCGGCCAGGCACTGCACACCACCACCGCCACCCGCCAGTCGCGTAAGGGCGAGATTTCCACCTGGAAGGCGCACGCGCCCGCGTTCGCCGGGAAGATGGCCGTCGAGGCTGCGGACCGCTCCATGCGGGGCCAGACGTCGCCGGTCCCGATCTATGAGGGCGAAGACGGCGTCATCGCCTGGATGCTGGACGGCCCTGATGCCTCCTACATGGTGCCGTTGCCGACGCCCGGCGAGGCCAAGCGCGCCATCCTGGACACCTACACCAAGGAACACTCCGCCGAGTACCAGGCCCAGGCCTGGATCGACCTTGCCCGGAAACTGAACAAGGAGCACCCGGAAACCACCGACCCGGCCAACGTGAAGTCGGTGCTGATCAAGACCAGCCACCACACCCATTACGTGATCGGCTCGGGCGCCAACGACCCGCAGAAGTACAGCCCCACGGCCAGCCGTGAAACCCTGGACCACTCCATCCCGTACATCTTCACAGTCGCTTTGCAGGATGGCGCGTGGCACCACGTGGACTCCTACGCCCCGGAGCGGGCGGCGCGCCCGGACACCGTGGAGCTGTGGCACAAGGTCACCACGGTGGAGGACCCGGAATGGACCCGCCGCTACCATTCCCTCGACATCGCGGAGAAGGCCTTCGGCGGATCGGTGGAGATAACCCTGAACGACGGCACGGTCATCAACGACGAAATCGCTGTGGCCGACGCCCACCCGCTCGGAGCGCGGCCGTTCGCCCGGGAGCAGTACGTGAACAAGTTCCGGACCCTCGCTGCCGGTGTGGTCGCCGAAGAGGAGATCGAACGCTTCCTTGCCGCCGCGTCCCGGCTCCCGGAACTGGCCGCCGGAGAGCTGGACCAGCTCAACATCAAGGCAGCCGACGGCGTGATCGACCTCGCCGCCGCTCCGAAGGGACTCTTCTGATGCTGTACTCGAAGGTCACGCCGGAGCAGAAACGGATCCGGTTCCGCGAGCTCCTGGCGTCCGGGACCATCCAGCAGTTCCCGGGCGCGTTCAATCCGCTCTCGGCGCGGCTGATCGAGGAGAAGGGCTTCGCCGGCGTCTACATTTCCGGCGCCGTGCTGGCGAACGACCTTGGCCTGCCGGACATCGGCCTGACCACGCTCACCGAAGTGGCGACGCGGGCCGGACAGATCGCCCGGATGACCGACCTGCCCAGCATCGTGGACGCGGACACCGGCTTCGGCGAACCCATGAACGTGGCCCGCAGCGTCCAGGAAATCGAAAATGCCGGGCTGGCGGGGCTGCACATCGAGGACCAGTTCAACCCCAAGAGGTGCGGCCACCTGGACGGCAAGAACGTGGTGGACCTGGACACCGCCACCAAACGCATCCGCGCCGCCGCCGACGCCCGCCGGGATCCCAACTTCCTGATCATGGCCCGGACGGACATCCGTGCCACCGACGGTCTGGAAGCGGCACAGGAGCGGGCCAAGGCCCTCGTCGAGGCCGGGGCGGACGCCATCTTCCCGGAAGCCATGAAGGACCTCAGCGAGTTCCAGGCCATCCGCGACGCCGTGGACGTGCCCATCCTCGCCAACATGACCGAGTTCGGCCAGAGCGAGCTGTTCACCGTGCAGCAGCTGCAGGAGGTCGGGGTGAACATGGTCATCTACCCGGTCACCCTGCTCCGTAGTGCCATGGGGGCAGCTGAGCGTACTCTGGAATCGATCAAGTCCGACGGCACCCAGGAGGCACAGGTAGAGAGCATGCTGACCCGTGCGCGGCTGTATGACCTGGTGGACTACGAGGCCTACAACCGCTTTGACACCGGGGTCTTCAACTTCAGGATTCCCGGCACCAACTGACCCCCTATTCATCCGGACTTCCGGCTCCGGCCGGCACACAGCATAAGGAACGAAGGAGTTTCAGCATGGCTGAAAACGAGATCAAAAAGGGCCTCGCCGGCGTCGTGGTGGACTACACCGCGGTGTCCAAGGTCAACCCCGACACCAACTCGCTGCTGTACCGCGGCTACCCGGTCCAGGAACTTGCCGCCAAGTGCAGCTTCGAGGAAGTGGCCTACCTGCTCTGGAACGGTGAACTGCCCACGCCGGAGCAGCTGGCCGAGTTCACGGCCAAGGAAAAGGCCGGCCGCGCACTGGATCCGGTGGTCAAGCAGGTGATCGACGCGCTGCCCATCACGTCCCACCCGATGGACGTCTGCCGGACGGCAGCATCAGTCATGGGCGCACGGCACCCGCTCGCCGAGGATTCCTCCCGGGAAGCCAATCTGGCCAAGGCTATGGATCTGTTCGCCGCGATGCCTGCCGTGGTGGCTTACGATCAGCGCCGCCGCCATGGCCTGGAGCTGGTGGAGCCCCGTGACGACCTGGGATACGACGCCAACTTCCTCTGGATGACGTTCGGCGAGGAGGCTGTCCCCGAAGTGGTCGATGCGTTCAATGTCTCCATGATTTTGTACGCCGAGCACTCCTTCAACGCGTCCACCTTCACGGCCCGCGTGATCACGTCCACCCTGTCGGACCTGCATTCGGCAGTGACCGGCGCCATCGGCGCCCTCAAGGGAACACTCCATGGTGGTGCCAACGAAGCCGTGATGCACACCTTCGACGAAATCGGCATCAGGCCGGAGGAATCCCTGGAAGAAGCCGCCGCCCGGGCCAAGGCCTGGATGGAGGACGCCCTGGCCCAGAAGAAGAAGGTCATGGGCTTCGGCCACCGTGTCTACAAGCACGGCGACTCGCGCGTCCCCACCATGAAGGCCGCGCTGGACAAGATGATTGCCCACTACGGCAGGCCGGAGCTCCTGGGTCTCTATAACGGGCTGGAGACCGCAATGGACGAGGCCAAGGGAATCAAGCCGAACCTCGACTACCCCACCGGCCCCACCTACCACCTCATGGGCTTCGACACTGATACGTTCACTCCCCTGTTCGTTGCCAGCCGCATCACCGGCTGGACCGCGCACATCATGGAGCAGCTGGATTCGAACTCGCTGATCCGTCCGTTGAGCGAGTACAACGGCGTGGAAGAGCGGCACCTTTCGTAGGCCCTCAGGTCCTCATGCCCGGGTTTGGGAGCGCACGACGGCGGCCGGTCACCTTTCACAGGTGACCGGCCGCCGTCGTGGGTCCTGCTTACAAATTCCGCAGGACGCTCACTGACGACGCCACGGTTTCATTGTCGGCGTTGAGGGTGACCACTATGTCCACCGTCCCGCCTCCCAGCACCGGCGGCAGCCAGTGGTCCGCGTCCTGCCACATGCGGTCCACCGGCAACGACAGCGCATCAAACCATTCGGGCTCGATCTCCGGACTTTCCGCCGGTTCGCCGTGCCACCGGCGGGTGGTAAACAAGGTGGTGTGCATGTTCCATTCCGGGCGGTGGGGGAAGACAAACTCCACGACGCCGGCAGGGCGCAGGTCCCGCTCGAGCACTACTACGCCGGACTCTTCCTGCACTTCCCGGCATGCCGCCTCGGCGTGGCTCTCCCCCGGTTCCACATGACCGCCCAGCCCCACGATCTTGCCAATGCCAAAGCCGGTCTTTTTGAGGCCGAGGAGGACATCCGTTCCCCCGTCGGGCCGGTCCCGGAGCAGGAAGCAGAGTGTTACGGGGGTCGACGTCATGGACCCAGACTAGCTGTGTTGACTTGAGAGTTCAGCCCAGCGCCCGCGGGTGGGCGGCGGCGTAGATCTCCCGCAAGGTATCGGCCGTAACCAGCGTGTAGACCTGCGTGGTGGTGACCGAGGCGTGGCCCAGGAGTTCCTGGACCACCCGGACGTCCGCGCCACCTTCCAGGAGGTGGGTGGCAAAGGAATGGCGCAGGGTGTGCGGCGAGACGTCCTTGGTGATGTTGGCTTTGTCCGCCGCTGCCTTGAGGATGGTCCAGGCGCTCTGCCTGCTGATCCGGCCGCCGCGGGCGTTCAGGAAAAGCGCCGGCGTGCCCTTGCCTTTCGCGGCAAGCAAAGGCCGCCCCCGCACCAGGTACGCGTCAAGGGCGCGTGCACCGTACGACCCCAAAGGCACCAGACGTTCCTTGGACCCCTTGCCGAACAGCCGGACAATCGCCGGGCCGTCCAGCTCCGGTTGCAGCGAGATGTCGTCCACATCCAGGCCCACCGCCTCGCTGATGCGGGCGCCGGTGGAGTAAAGGAATTCCAGCAGGGCCCGGTCCCTCAGGCCTGTAGCCGTGTCCGTGCCGGCCGCTTCCAGGATCCTGGTGACCTCATCGACGCTGATCGCCTTGGGCAGGCGCTTGCCCGGCATTGGCGGGTGGACGTCGCTGGCGGGATCCGCCGTCGTGATTCCCTCCAGGGCCCAGAACTTATGGAGCCCGCGGACCGCCACGACCGTCCGCGCCGCAGACCTGACACCGAGGGCCGTCCCGCCGTCGGAACCGTCGGACAATGCCTGCACGAAGCCGGTGACGTGCCGGCGGGTGACCTCGCCTGGGCGGTCCGGACCGCACGCCGCGAGGTAGTTGGCGTAACGGGACAGGTCGCGGCGGTAGGCGGACAGCGTGTTCGCTGCCAGCCCCCGCTCCACGCCCATGTGCTGGAGGTAGTCGCCCACTGCCCGGTCTATGGCGTTGCGCGGCCGAACAGCCGTTTCCGCGCCGGACGCCGATTGTGCCTGTTTAGCACCGGCACGTTCCGGCGCGGGAGTGACGGTGCTGCCCATCAACGCTGGCTGGGATGGGCGGGCCAGGGTGCGTTCCCCGGACGCAGATGCTCGAAGCCTTCTGCGCGGGCCGCCGCTGCGGCAAGAATTCCGACGACGGCGGACGGGTTGTGCAGCCGGCCCTCCAGGACTGCCGCCACTGCGTCCTCCAGCGGCGTCCAGTGCAGTTCGATCTCCGCTTCCTCATCGGTGCGGACATGGAGCTCATGATCGGGCACATCGCTGAGGTCCCGGGCAAGGTAGATGCGGATCGCCTCGCTGGATGATCCGGGCGAGTTGAAGAAGTCTGCCAGCACATTCCAGGTCCCGGCTACCAGGTCCGCTTCCTCGGCAAGCTCCCGCGCGGCGCCTACGACGAAGTCCTCACCCTCAATGTCCAGCAGGCCGGCCGGGATTTCCCACAGGTCCATGCCCACGGGATGCCGGTACTGCTTCATCAGCAGCACCTCACCGGCCTCGTTCATAGGCAGGACTGCCACCGCGCCCGGATGGTCGATGTAATCGCGGACCAGTTCGTCGCCGTTTTCGCTGAGCTGGAAGCTGTCGCTGACAACGTCCCAGATGCGGCCTTCGTACACCTTCCGTGACGACAAAAGACGGCGCGGGCTCGGCGCATCCGAAACCTGCCGTGCAGCATTGGGGGTTTCAGGCATACCGGGCATCGCGCCGTCCTTTGATTTAGTTGGTGACTACTTGGCCGAGACCTTGCGGGCGGAGCCGCCGGCCTCAGCCGGTGCTTCCGCACCGGTTACTTCCGCACTCTTCGTTTCCGCGCCGTTAGCGGCGGGAAGCAGGTCCCCGCCCTTCTGGTGATCCAGCGCAGCCTTGACCAGGCCAGCGAACAAAGGATGCGGCCGGGTGGGGCGTGAGCTGAGCTCGGGGTGCGCCTGCGTGGCCACGTAGTACGGGTGGACGTCGCGGGGAAGCTCCACGTACTCCACCAGCTTGCCGTCCGGGGACGTGCCGGAGAACACGAGCCCCTTCGACGCAATCTGGTCGCGGTACTTGTTGTTGACCTCGTAGCGGTGGCGGTGCCGTTCGCTGACCTTGGTGGTGCCGTAGGTCTCGGCGATAACGGAGCCTTCGTCCAGCCTGGCTTCGTAGAGGCCAAGGCGCATGGTGCCGCCAAGGTCGCCCTTGCCGTCGACGATGTCCAGCTGCTCTTCCATGGTGGCGATAACCGGGTACTTGGAGTCCGGCTCGAATTCGCTGGACGATGCGCCCTCGAGGCCCACCACGTTCCGGGCGTACTCGATGACCATGCACTGGAGACCCAGGCACAGGCCCAGGACCGGCAGCTTGGTTTCGCGGGCGTACTTCAGGGCGCCCAGTTTGCCTTCGAGGCCGCGGATGCCGAAGCCCCCGGGCACGCAGATGGCGTCCACGCCGTCCAAGGAGTTGACGGCGCCTTCGTGCGTTTCGCATTCGTCCGAGGGGACCCAGCGGATCTTCACCTTGGTGTCGTTGGCGAAACCGCCGGCGCGCAGGGCCTCAGTGACGGAGAGGTAGGCGTCCGGCAGGTCGATGTACTTGCCCACCAGGGCGATTTCCACCTCGTGCTTGGGATTGTGGACCGCTTCGAGCAGCTTGTCCCAGCTGGTCCAGTCAACATCCTTGAACGGCAGGTCCAGTGCACGGACGATGTAGGAGTCCAGGCCCTGGGAGTGCAGGGTCTTGGGAATGTCGTAGATGCTCGGGGCGTCCGGGCAGCCGATCACGGCATCGATGTCGACGTCGCACATGCGGCCGATCTTATCGCGCATGGCCTGCGGGACTTCGCGATCCGAACGGATCACGATCGCCTCGGGCTGGATGCCGATGGAGCGCAGCGCGGCAACGGAGTGCTGCGTCGGCTTGGTCTTCAGTTCCTGGGACGGTCCGATGTACGGGACCAGGGACACGTGCAGGAAGAAGACATTGCCGCGGCCGATGTCCTGGCGGACCTGGCGGGCGGACTCGAGGAAGGGCTGCGACTCGATGTCGCCTACGGTTCCGCCGATCTCCGTGATGATGACGTCCGGAGCGTTCTTACCTTCGGCAGGAAGCCGCATCCGGCGCTTGATCTCATCGGTGATGTGCGGGATGACCTGGACGGTGTCGCCGAGGTACTCGCCGCGGCGTTCCTTGGCGATAACCGTGGAGTAGACCTGGCCGGTCGTGACGTTGGCGGACCCCTCAAGGTTTTCATCGAGGAAGCGCTCGTAGTGGCCGACGTCCAGGTCAGTCTCGGCGCCGTCGTCAGTCACGAAGACTTCGCCGTGCTGGAAGGGGTTCATCGTGCCCGGATCCACATTCAGGTAGGGATCGAGCTTCTGCATTGTTACAGACAAACCGCGTGCCCGCAGCAGGTGGCCGAGGCTCGAAGCCGTCAGTCCCTTGCCTAGCGAGGACGCCACACCGCCGGTGACGAAGATGTGTTTGGTCGTCTTGGACGAGCCCGGGAACCGGGAATTTACACGGGAATTTGATCGCTGCACCACGGAATTCGAGCCTATCATCAATTGAGCCTTCCACGGGTCGAAAATCGGATTCCCCAAATGCTTCAGTCTCCCCCGCTGTCCCCTCCTGATCAAGCCTGGTCAGGTGACGGCGGCTTCCGGGTGCCGGACCGGTCCGGCGGATGTGACCAGTCTCGCAGTATTCTCAGACCCGCTGCGGCAGCAGCTTGGCGTCGTCCAGAAGCTCCTGGGCGTGGGCCTGGGCCGTCTCGGAATCCTCCTGGCCGGCAAGCATCCGGGCCAACTCCTTGACCCTTTCGGGGCCATCGAGCAGCCGCACGTCGCTCGAGGTGAACCCGGTGGCGGTGCCGCCGTCGGCCCCTCTGACCGATGTTTTGGTGACGGTGATGTGCTGGTCCGCGAACGCGGCGACCTGGGGCAGGTGCGTGACCACCAGGACCTGCACATGCTGTGCCAGCATGGCCAGCCGGCGGCCGATCTCGACGGCGGCCCGCCCGCCCACGCCGGCATCCACTTCGTCGAACACAAAAGTGGGCACCGGATCCACGGCAGCCAGCACCACCTCAATGGCCAGCATCACGCGGGAAAGCTCGCCTCCGGAGGCGCCCTTGCCCAGCGGCCGCGCCGGCGCACCGGAGTGGGGCTGGAGCAGGAACGAGATCTCGTCCGCGCCGTACGGCATCAGCTGGGCGGCGGGCTCGATGGTGATCACCAGGGTCGCGTCGGCCATGGCCAGGGCCTTCAGTTCGGCGCTGACCCGTGCCGACAGGTCCTTGGCTGCCTTGCCGCGGATCTTGCTGATGGCCGCAGCCTCTTTTTTCAGCTCAGCCTCGGTCCGGGCGACCTCCGCGTCCAGCGCCTCGATCCGGGTGGAGTCGTCCTGCAGTTCGTCGAAGCGGACACGCGCGTTCTCCGCCCAGACCAGGACCTCGTCGATGCTGGGGGCATACTTGCGGACCAGCTTGGCCAGGGCGGCCCGCCGGTCCTCGATTTCCGCGAGCCGCTCCGGCCCCTCTGAATCCAGCCCGGCCTGGTAGCTCGCCAGTTCCGTGGCAATGTCGTTCAGCAGGAAACCGACCTCCGCCAGGCGCGCGGCTGCCGCTCCGAGTTCGGCGTCGTGCTCGGCCACGTGTTCCAGGGTCCGTTTCGCCGCGTCCACCAGGGTGGTGGCGTCGCCCTCGTCGCCGTAGTCCTCCGCGATGAGCGCCTGGTGCGCGGTATTAGCCGCAATCCTGAGTTCTTCCACGTTGGCCAGTTTCACGGCCTCAGCCTTGAGAGACTCGTCCTCCCCCGGCTGCGGATCCACGTCATCGATCTCTGCCAGGGCTATCTGCAGCGATTCCGCTTCGCGGAGCCTGTCCCGTGCGGCACCGCGCAGTGTGTCCAGCTCCGTCTGGCTGGCCTTCCAGTGGCTGTACAGCGACTGGTATGTCCCCAGCGGGCCCGCCAGGGCGTCGCCGGCAAATTTGTCCAGGGCACCGCGCTGGGCAACTGCCCCCTTTAGCCTGATCTGGTCCGACTGGCCATGGACCACCACCAGGCTTTCACCGATCTCCGCGAGGACCCCCACGGGGGCGGCGCGCCCGCCAAGGTACGCACGGCTGCGTCCGTCCGCCCCCAGGCGACGGGCAAGGATCAGTTCGGCGCCGCCGTCGAACTCTTCAACGTCGGCGCCGGCTTCCCGTGCGCGGTGCACGGCGGCATGGCCGGCGTCCAGCTTCAGGACGGCCTCCGCCGAGGCGCTCTTCGCGCCGCTGCGGACCGCGCCCGCATCCGAGCGGGCACCCAGGAGGAGCCCGACGGCGGTGACCACCATGGTCTTGCCGGCGCCGGTCTCGCCGGTCACCACGCTGAGGCCAGGGCCAAGCGGGAGGGTTGCGTCGGTGATGACGCCGAGGTCGCGGATTCTCAGTTCTTCAAGCATGATTCACTTCGCAGTCGTCGGATCAGTCTCGGACGTCCCGGTGTGCCGGGGACCCGCGGGCGGCGCCATGGGCCTGGGGGTACGGATGATGGGCACGGGCCCGGTGTGGATGGACTCGGACTGGGGCATGGGCCCGCGCCAGCCGTGAATGGGAAGCTGGAACTTCCGGACCAGCCTCGCCGAGAACGGTGTCTGGTGCGTCCGCGCGAGCCGCACCGGCGTGGCCGAGCGGGTTACTTCCACGCGTGCGCCCGGCGGCAGGTCCACGGAACGGCGGCCGTCACACCAGAGCACACCCTGGGCATCGGTCCGGTTCAGGACCTCCACAGCCAGCCTGGACCGGGGTGAGACCACCAGCGGCTTGGCGAAGAGCGCGTGGGCGCTGATGGGAACGATCACCAGGGCTTCCACTTCGGGCCACACCACCGGACCGCCGGCGGAGAAGGCATAGGCCGTTGAGCCGGTGGGCGTTGCCATCACCACGCCGTCACAGCCGAACGAAGTCAGAGGACGCTCATCCACCTCCGTGACCACCTCAAGCATCCGTTCCCGGTTGCCCTTCTCGATCGCGGCCTCGTTCAGCGCCCACGTGTGCCAGATCTTCTGTCCGCGGACCCAGACCTGGACGTCGATGGTCATCCGCTCTTCCACCGTGTAGTCGCGGCTGGCGATCCATTCCACGGTCTGGGCAAGGTCGGCCCGCTCGCTCTCGGCGAGGAAGCCCACATGGCCCAGGTTGACGCCGAGCAGCGGCACGTCCACTTCCCGGACCAGCTCGGCGGCACGGAGGATGGTGCCGTCACCGCCCAGGACCATGACAAGCTCGACGTCGGCGAGCTGGATGTGGTCGTGGAGGATCTCGACGGGATCATCGAGCCGGCCGAAAAAACCTTCCATGTCTTCGAGTTCGGATTTTTGCATCACGGGAACAATGCCTGAGGCGTGCAGCTGGATGCACGCCTCCCAGGCAGCCTTCAGTGATTCCTCGCGGCCGGTGTGGGCAAGGACCAGTACACGCCTGCTCATCGGGTTCCGCTTTCTAGTGGTTCGGCCAGATTGTTCCGAGCAACGCAGCAAGGGCTGCGTCCCGCTCTTCGATCTTAGGCAAGTCTGAGGTGATCCTGCGCTTTATCCACAGGAAGTATTCGACGTTTCCGTCCTGGCCGGGCAGCGGGCTTGCCGCAAGGCCTCGCAGCTCGAGCCCGGCGTCCAGCGCTGCATTGGCGACTTTTTCCACCGCCATCCGGCGTTCACGCTCGGAATTCACTACGCCCGTGCGGCCCAGCCGGTCCTTGCCGATCTCGAACTGCGGCTTGACCATCAGGACCAGGTCGCCGCCGGGATGCGTGCATGCCGCCAGCGGCACCAGGACGAGCGTCAGCGAGATGAACGACAGGTCAGCGACTGTCAGCGCCGCAGGACCGCCGATAGCGTCAGGCGTCATGTAGCGCACGTTGAGGCCTTCGTGCACGGACACGCGGGGGTCGTTCCTGAGCTGGGCAACCAGCTGGCCGTGTCCGACGTCGACCGCCACCACGTGGTCCGCGCCGCGCCTCAGCAGGACCTCAGTGAAGCCGCCGGTGGAGGCTCCGGCGTCCAGGCAGCGCTTTCCTTCCGCTGTGACGTCCGGGAATGCGTCCAGGGCCCCGGCCAGTTTGTGGCCGGCACGGCTGACATACGTGTCCTGCCCGTCATCGGCAACGTCCAGGGGCGTGAGGTCGTCCACCTGGACGGAGGCTTTGGCGAGAACACTGCCACCTGAGCTGACTTTGCCTTCGGCAATCAGGCGCGCGGCATGGGTACGGGACCTCGCCAGCCCGCGGGCGACGAGCATTTGATCAAGCCTTGCCATCCTCAGGCGTCACCCTCAGCCGAAGGGTCGTCGTCGTTCAGCGCATCCAGCAGTGCGTCGTGGAGTGCGGAGTAGGCCTCGGCATGCCCGGCAACAGGCAGGCCCTGAATGTCGGCCAGGCGGTCAAGGACCTCGTCGACCGCAGAGTCTCCGACCGGGCTCACGCCACTGCCGGCGTCCGGAATGTTGTTCAGCTCGGTCATGTTCCCAGTCTAGTGAGTCGTCTTAGTGCGTCAGCCATTCGATGGCCGGTGCCAGCGGAGCGTCTTCCTGCGGATTTGCCGTCCACCACGCCGAGCAGGCCGCACGCCACGAGTCCAGGTCACCGGGAAGCCCGCTGATGTGGACTGATTCTCCCCGCACCACGGCGGAGGCTGCACCGCAACGGAACGTGCCGCCGTCGTGCTCTTCCACAACGGGGTACGGGCGGTACAGATCGCTGAGGTCATTGATGAGGTAGTCCGGCCGCTCGGCCGTGCGGGCGGCGAGGATCGATTCCCGGGTATCGACGCCGGTGAGCACCGCCACCGTGGCGAAGCCGGCGTTGTTTCCGCCGAGGATGTCGGTGTCCAGCCGGTCGCCGACGACGAGCGGACGGTCGGAGGTGAGCCGCTTGGCGGCGGTGCGGAACAGGGGCGCCTCGGGCTTTCCGGCCACCAGGGGCCGCTGTCCGGTGGCCGCCGCAACGGCAGCCACCAGGGTTCCGTTGCCGGGAGCGATGCCCCGGGCCTGCGGGATGGACATGTCCGTGTTGGTGGCAACCCAGAGGGCGCCGCCGGCGATAACGTATGAGGCCTCAGCGAGGTCCTTCCAGCCGATCTCGGGATTGAATCCCTGGACCACGGCTACCGGATTGTCCTTTGCACTGTGGACCGGGGTCAGTCCCACGAGCTCCACCTCATGCGCCAGTGCCGGGCTCCCTGTCACCAGGACACGCGCGCCCGCCGGCAGGAGTCCGGCCAGCAGCTCGCCGGCCGCCTGCGAGGAACTGACCACCTGCTCGTCTTCGGCGGGAGCGCCAAGCTCGCGCAAGTGGGCTGCCACCTGCGCGGGTGTCCGGGATGCGTTGTTGGTGACGTAGCCAAGTCCGACGTCGATTCCTGCCAGTTGCCGCAGGGCCTCGACGGCGCCCGGGATGGCGTGGGGACCGGCGTAGACGACACCGTCAAGGTCCGACAGAAGGGCGTCGAACCTGGAGATCAATGATGCACCGCTCATGCGCAGTTATTCCCTTTCGCGGTCCGAGTTTGCGGTATCGGCATCCCCGGCAAGGTAGGCGTCCTCGGAGGTGCCATGCTCGGAGGTGCCGTCTTCGCTGGTACCGTCTTCGAGTTCGTCCGCCTCGACGGAGTCCTGGTCGGACTCGGTGTCGTCGGATTCGAAGTAATCGCCTTCGGCGTCATCGGAGCCTTCGTCCAAGGCAGCTGCGTCTGATGCGGCAGCGTCCGAGGCAGCAGCCTCGACGACGGCCGACTGGCTCTCGTCGCGGACGCCGGGCGCTGCGGCCGGAGCGCTGTCAGCCTGCTGCTGGGCAAGCAGGCGGCGCCGAGCTTCCTCTTCCCGGGCTTCTTCTTCCTCGTCCCAGCCGAGGTCGATGATGTCAGGTTCCTCATCCTCGCCAAGGCCGAGGGCGTTCTCGGCGACAACGGCCTGGCGCTGCCACTTTGCGGATTCCTCCGTGCGGCCCACTGCCGCGAGAGCATCAGCGTAAGCACGGAACAGCCGGGGGCTGTAGGAGAAGGCGCGGTTGATATCCAACTGGGCGATTTCCAGTTCGGCAACGGCCGCATCCAGCTGGCCGAGGTCGGTGCGGGCGCCGGCAGCCACGATGGCCAGTTCAACCTTGCCGGGCGCGTCGAGGTCGTTGGCTTCCTCCGAGCGCGCCACGTCAAGGGCGCGGTCCGGACGTCCCAGGCCGCGTTCGCAGTCGGCCATCACGGGCAGGTGCACGTTGGATCCACTGATCCGGCGGTAGGTGCGGAACTCACGCAGTGCTTCGCCGTAGTGGCCTGCAGCGTAGGCGGTCAGGCCAACTGCCTCGCGCACTGCGGACAGGCGTCCACCGCGGCGGCTGGCAGCCAGAGCATGCTGGAAGGCAAGTTCCGGTTCTTCGTCAATGAGGCGGCCCGCCATCACCAGGTGGCGTGCGACCCACTCAGCGCTCTTGGGTTCGAGGGTCTTGATCTCGTGCTTCGTGGCGCGGTCCAGCTCCTGGCCCGTGACATCTTCATCGATCTGGGGAGAACGCTCACGGTCCGGGCGGTTGGCGCTGCGCAGGTCGCGGGCGTTGGGTACGCGTGCGGGACGGTCCTCGGGGCGGTCGCGTCCGAAGTCTCGGGGGCCCGATTCGCCGCGGTCAAAGCTTCTGGAAGCACGTTCCTGGCGGTCGCCGAATGGCTTGCGGTTGTCGCCACCACCAAAGCTGCGACGTTCGCCCTCACCCTCACGGCGCGGACGGTCACCGAAGGGCTTCCGGTCACGATCGCCGCCACCAAAGCTGCGACGCTCCCCGCCGCCTTCACGGGACGGACGGTCACCGAAGGGCTTACGATCACGATCGCCACCGCCAAACGGCTTCCGGTCACGATCGCCACCGGCGCCAAACGGCTTACGATCACGATCGCCACCACCGGCGCCAAAGCTGCGGCGCTCCCCGCCGCCTTCACGGGACGGACGGTCACCAAACGGCTTACGATCACGATCGCCACCACCGGCGCCGAACGGCTTCCGGTCACGATCGCCACCACCGGCGCCAAAGCTGCGGCGCTCTCCCCCACTTTCGCGGGACGGACGGTCACCAAACGGCTTACGATCGCGATCGCCACCGGCGCCAAACGGCTTCCGGTCACGGTCGCCACCAGCGGCGCCAAAGCTGCGGCGCTCCCCGCCGCCTTCACGGGACGGACGGTCACCGAAGGGCTTACGGTCACGATCGCCACCACCGGCGCCAAAGCTGCGACGCTCTCCCCCACTTTCGCGGGACGGACGCTCACCGCGGTCATCCCTGGCGCGGAATCCGCGGGGATCGCCGCCTGAGTTGTTCGATGGGCGGAAGGGGCCACCGCCGGAGGGCCGGCCGCCTCCAGAACTGCCGCGGTCTTTTCCGCTTCGATTTCCGCCGTTGTGCTCAGCCATGTTGGATTCCTCCTGTTATGAGCCGACCACTGGCGCAATCGCAGCCGCTCTTATCCGTGTTTCGTTATCCTACGCAACCCGAAATAAAGCGCTTCGAAGTCCGTACATCTCATGCAATTCTAGGCGAGTCACCGCTCACGAACTAACTGCCGCAGCCCCATGAGCCGCTCCCGTGGCAAGCCTCACAAGGACGTCGAACCCAACTCAGCGTTTGGGCACGGCCGGGCTTCCAGTCCGCTTCGTTCCGGGGCAATCCCTGAGCAGCGGACGTTCCTCCCCTACGGACGCTCTCTCACTTCCTGCGGGTTTTTCCCCGTCGCTCTCGCACTTTGGGGAAGGTTCGACGGCGGTGGCTGGCGTGGGTGCCTGGCCGGTTTTGCCGGGTGGTGGGAGAGGGTCCGGCGAAAGGCGCCAGGATCTGAGAGTGCGTTGCCCGGGGGTGGTTCCGGGTGGTGCCGGGTCGGGGGTGTGGTGTTAGGGGTGGTTTAAATGCGGGAGAGCCCCAACCGTGT